>CAZFWE010000061.1:0-7955 GCA_964522685.1 uncultured bacterium
GGCCTTGGAAAGCGGGAGTAGGAAAACAAGGGCTGATTCCCTCTCCCTTTTTCAACGCAGCGGCAGCCCGTTTTAAAGGTTCTTCCCAATCGGTCTGCGCACAATCCAATAACGGCACGATCTCCCCAATCTTGTGCTTGGGCAAAACCAGGGAATTTCCCTCCCATTCTCCGTCCAAGGCGGGGATCTCCGTCGCATTAAGAAGCCCCACATGCCCCCCGTCCAATTCCAAAAAAAGTCGGCTTTTCACAGCCCGGGCAAGAGAACCTTCCTTATCTTGGAAGCGAAGTTTTCCTTCGATGATGAGAGAATTTTCTTTCTCCCCGATCTTCAAATCGCAAGCCGTCTGTCGCAAAATTTTCCGCCCCTGCATATCGAAGCAAGTCCAGCCAATCTCAAGCAAAAAGCGAAGCGCACCTTGCACCTTCTCCCCTGAACAATAGTAGTGAGAAGTTCCGACGATCTTCCGCAAATATCCAGCCTCGATGAGATCTTTTTCCCAGGCAGCTTCTTCCGCTTTAAGCCGCGTCTTTCCTTCGACCTCCGGCGCCAAATCTTCAAACGCAATTCTATTTCCATTCGTATACCTCATCCAAAGGTTGGCGCAAGCTCCCGAAGCATCGGTTAAAACAAGCTGTGGGAAAACCTGCAAGAGAACTTCCTCTTTTTTATTCCATAAGACATTCGGCTCTTCTTCGAGGAAATTCTTCTTCTGGACCCCTTCCAAAAGCGCTTTTCCGGAACGAAAAAGCTCGATCCACTTCCAAGTGAGATGCGTCTCGACCTCAAACCATTCGTTTTTATAGATCGCCCATCCGGCAAAGACCAAATCGGCAGAATCCACAGAGAATTCCCCTAAAAAAGCCTGCAGCGTCGCAGACCTTTCCGAATGCTTTTCCCCTTTCCAAAAAACGGACCTCTTTTTCCCGATCTCAATTTTTTGTCCGCGAAAAAAAAGCCGCCCCGTCTCGGCCATCAAACGAACCGCTTCGCTCGAAGAGGCCGGAGGAAGGGCGATTTCTTGAAAAGAAAGAGTGTCGATCGAACGGCCTGGATTGGCCCGTAAATGTAATTTCATAAGAAACTGGGCCGCGGGGATTTCCTTGCCTTGCACTTTTGCTTTTAGAGTGTCTAAATAGAGAATCCGGCGAGAATCGCCTTCTTCTTCGAGCTTTACGGAAAGAAAAGAGCCTTTCTCATGCAAGCGAAAATTTAGCATTTTTGATTGCGCATTCGGACTTTCTCTTCGTGCTTGCACTTTCGGAATGGCCTTGGATTCGCATCCTCGGCGATTGGGCGAACCCGCCCCTCGAGGCACTTGTCCGAACAGCAGCCTTTATGCTGCTTCAAACATTCCGGACATGAGACAAAGAGATCATTGCAATCCATGTTGGCGCAATTGTAATAGACGTCATTAGGTTTCTGGCAATGCTTGCAAACGGCGATCGAAGGGGCCTCTTCGGCGCTAATTGGGACCACCAGCCGATCATCAAAGACGAAGAGCTTTCCTTCCCACTCCGACTGTCCTTCATCCAAGCCGTATTGGATCACACCGCCATTGAGTTGATACACATGCTCAAAGCCCTCTTTCTTCATGATCGCCGAGTAATACTCGCAGCGAATGCCTCCCGTGCAGTACATCATTACTTTCGTCTTTTTGGGGTCGCGCTCTTCTTTCAACTGCTTGGCGTAGGCAGGAAACTGCCGGAACGTCTCCAATTTCGGCAGTTCGGCGCCCTCGAAATGACCCACCTTCCATTCATAGTCGTTCCGGACATCCAGCACCATCGTATCGGCATCTTTAATCGCAAGCATCTCCTTCCAAACAGCAGGATCTACATGGGTCCCCCTATCCTTGAGATCGACCTCGCAATCGATCGCCACTAGTTGCTTCCGGTACTTGATCGTTGACTTCGGAAAGACATGGCTTTTCGATAAATGAATTTTAAAAGAGACCTTCGCATGCCGCTCGTCCTCGCGGAGCCAGGCCATGTACTCCTGGGCATGAGCCACCGTCCCACTCATCTGGCCATTAATCCCCTCTTCGGAAATATAGATCCGCGCCATTAGATCGCGCGTTTTAAAAAATTCTTTATGCTTGGCGACCTCCCCAAGAGGATCATCCAGTTTGATGAGTGAATAAAATGCTAAAACCCAATATTCCATCGTAAATTCCGCCATTAAATGGCACCAGTATAGCTTACAGCCCCTCTGGAATCAAGAATTCGGGTTCAAAAAAATATTTCCTCAAGAATCCCATTGTTCAAAAAATGGCCTCTCAGCTAAACTTCTAAGCTTTACTGAACTCATCGGAGAAACAATGGCTCGTTATAGAGGTCCTAAAAATCGTGTCGCGCGACGATTTGCTGCGAATATTTTCGGCAAAGCGCGCAATCCTTTGCTTCATAAGCAACACCCCCCGGGGCAGCATGGCGCAAAGCGGAAGAAAAAATCTGACTTTGGCATGCAGCTCGATGAGCGTCAAAAACTCAAGGCGATCTACGGAATGCTGTCCCAGAAGCAGCTCGTAAACACTTATCGCAAAGCGCTCAAACACAAAGGCAACACAGCCCAATTACTCAGCGAGTTCCTCGAGTGCCGCTTGGACAACGTCGTCTACCGCCTTCGATTTGCCGCTTCAATCTTCGCAGCGCAGCAGCTCGTATCGCACGGGCATATCCTCGTCGATGGAGAGAAAGTCGATCGACGATCATTCCTGGTTCGTCCCGGAATGACCATCTCGATCAAGCCGGCTTCCCGACAAATAAAAGCGATCCAATTATCGCAAGAATACGGCAACCGGGAAATTCCTGAGTATTTCATGCTCGAAGCCGACAAGAGCTCCGGCAAATTGGTCTCTTCTCCACAGATCGACCAAGTCCCGCACCCACTTCCGATCAATATCCCACTTGTCTGCGAATTCCTCTCTCATACTTCTTAAAAGTATACCGAACGAATATATACACCCCGGGTTTCCGGGGCTTTCATTTTTTTCGCCATTTCTGTTACACTGAATCTCTTTTTTTTAGAGAGCCTTCATGCCTAAAACCTTGATCGGCGCCCACACATCTGCCGCTGGCGGCGCGCCAAACGCCCTTTACCAAGGGAAAGAAATCGGCGCTACCACGATCCAATTGTTTACCAGCAACCAAAAGCAATGGAACGGCCGGAAAATTGGAATCGAAGAAGTCGAAGAATGGAAAAAGGCGCTCGCCGAAACCGGCATCGACCAAGTGATGAGCCACGATTCGTATCTCATCAACCTCGGCTCTCCTGATCAAGAATTGCTCGAAAAAAGCAGAAAAGCCTTCCGCGAAGAGATTGAGCGATGTTATCTTTTGAATATCCCCTATCTCAATTTCCACCCGGGAGCAGCTACAACAGGGACGGAAGAAGAATGCCTTGATACAATTGTCGAAAGCTTACTCGAGTTGGAAAAGATCCTCGAATCAGGAAAAACCCGTTTATTGCTCGAAACGACGGCAGGCCAAGGGACCAGCGTGGGCCATAAATTCGAGCACCTCGACTATATTTTCGACCAAGTGCACCGGAAGATCCCGATCGGCGTATGTATCGACACTTGCCATATTTTTGTTGCGGGATACGACATTCGAAGCGAAGAAGGCTGCAAAAAAACGCTGACAACCTTCGACGAAATTGTAGGGCTTGAACATTTATACGCCTTTCATCTGAACGATTCGATGAAAAGTCTCGCCTCAAAAGTGGACCGACATGCCTCCATTGGCGAGGGGAATATCGGTCTCGAGTGCTTTCAATTTCTTATGACCTCTCCAATCACCCGGCATTTACCGAAATATCTAGAAACTCCCGAGGGCGCACTTCGCTGGAAAAAAGAGATTGCCCTCTTAAAAAAATTTGCGGAACAGTAACATGCGTACGAAAATCAAACAAATCCTTCATGCGAAAGATCCTTCCCTTCTGATTGGGAAAAAGATCACTGTCAGCGGTTGGATCCGCACAGTACGCGATCAAAAGACATTCGCCTTCATCGAATTGAATGACGGCACGACTCTGGCCAATCTCCAAATCATCGCAGACTCTTCTATCGTCGACTGCAGTCAACTCACCACAGGAGCTTCCATCTCCGCAATCGGAACCCTCGTTGAGAGCCTGGGGAAAAACCAAGCATTAGAAGTAAAAGCGGATAAAATCCACCTCATCGGAGCTTGCAGTGCAGAGACTTTCCCGCTCCAAAAAAAGCGCCATTCTTTTGAATTTTTGCGCACGATCGCTCACCTCCGCCCTCGCACCAATACACAAGGTGCGATCTTGCGCGTCCGAAGCGCGCTCGCCTTTGCGACCCACCTCTTCTTTAACCAGCGCGGCTTCTATTACGTACATACGCCGCTCATCACCGGTTCCGATTGCGAAGGTGGAGGAGAGATGTTCCGCGTGACCACCCTCGAGCCCGAGAAATCTGCTGACTTTTCCAAAGATTTTTTCGGCAAACCGGCCTATTTGACTGTCTCAGGCCAGCTCGAAGGCGAAATCCTCGCACTCGCCCTCTCAGACATATACACATTCGGCCCTACATTTCGCGCAGAAAACTCGAACACCTCACGCCATCTGGCAGAATTTTGGATGATCGAGCCGGAAATGGCCTTTGCCGATTTGAAAGACAACATGGAATGTGCTGAAAGCTATCTCAAATTTTGTGTCGAATACGTACTACAGCATTGCCGCGAAGATCTTCAATTCTTCGATAAATTCATCGAAAATGGCCTGATTCAGCGACTTGAGCTCGTAGCATCAGCTCCTTTTGCACACCTCACCTATACACATGCGGTCGAAATCCTCAAAAAATCAGGCAAAAACTTTGAATTTCCCGTCGAATGGGGCTCCGATCTCCAATCGGAACATGAGCGGTATCTCGCAGAAGAATATTGCAAAAAGCCGGTCGTCCTGACCGATTATCCCGCCGCGATCAAATCGTTCTACATGAGGATGAATGAAGATGGCAAGACCGTAGCTGCGATGGACTTCCTCGTTCCCAAGATTGGAGAGATCATCGGCGGCTCACAGAGGGAAGAAAGGCTCGATCTTCTCGAGAAAAAAATCGACGAATTCGGCCTTAATCGGGATGATTATTGGTGGTATTTACAACTCCGAGAATACGGCTCAGTGCCTCATGCCGGGTTTGGCCTGGGCTTCGAAAGGCTTGTCCTTTTCACGACCGGAATGGAAAACATCCGCGATGTGATCCCCTTTCCCCGCTATCCAGGCCATGCGGAGTTTTAGACGCTTAGGAAACTCCTATTTCGTAGAAAAGCAGTTTTTCCCTGTAGCGCTTAGCCGTGCGAATCGTTTCCCGTCTAAGCAATTCCAGGGATTCCTCCACCTTATCGAATTGCAAAGTCCTCTTTTGCTCGATCCATTGATTCAGCGCTTCTATATTATACAGTTTTACGCCGTGGATCCCTGGATTGACATTCCTCGGAACGCTTAAGTCAAAAATAATCTGGCCAACGCGTCCCGTCCCAGAAAGAAGATATTGATCGCTAGATGCCGCACAAACGATTAAATCGTATTTATGCCAATGGGCTAACTCTTCGCGTCCATAGGCAATCGCACCTGGAATGCAAACAGAGCCGGGATTTTGCGTAGCCACAGAAAACGTTCGGACGCCTTGTTGAACGAGAAAATGGGAAAAGTTCCGATTCACCTCAGAATGTCCGACCAAAAGGATTCGCCGCTGGGAAAGTTCTCCTGCAAGATTCCAAATCGCTTGAAATAAATGGGGTGTTTTCCGATCGATTTCTAGTTGATTGCGGATGAACTTGCCAAGTTTCAATGACTTTTGGAAAACGTAATGCATGCAGGAGGGAAGCCGACAGATTTGGGCGGCATTGGCATAGGCTATTTTCACTTGGCGCTGAATCTCTGTCTCAGCAACGATCGCGCTATCTAGCCCCGCCGTAACCCTTCCTAAATGAACGAAACAATCGATTCCGAAATAAGAATAAAGCCGATGCTCAAAAGGGGTCGAGATTTGCCTCCTCAGAGCCCGCAAAAGATCGCTATGGGCTTCTGCTAAATCTTCGCCGCCGAAATAGATTTCCGTACGGTTGCACGTCGAAAGAAGAACAATGGGATGGGGGAAAAAAAACGCTTTGCTTCCGGCTAGCGCTGCGGTGCCTTTCGCCATCGCCTCGCGTAACGCCAAATCCGCTGTTTTATGGTTGAGGCCGATTACGCCGATTTTCAATAGACACCCAGAATTTAACATAATTTTTCACAATATCGGGTATACACAAATAACCTCAAGAATCGGTTTTGCGCTGCATCAGCATTGGCAAAACCTGCTTCAAATGCAGGGCGCCTCCTTGCGCAATTCCCAGTTCTTGAAATTATTTGTGTATATATACAGTGATTTAAAACAATATTAGGAGAAAAGATCAACTTCCTTCCGAATACAGTCTAGATCGAAGCCCCTTCGAATAAGCGCTTGCGCTGCTTTTTTCGGCGAAGAAAATTTCTTTAAAAGTTCTCGGATTTTTTTGCGCTGCATCGATTCTGTGATCATTTCGCGAATTTTTGCCCTTGGCGCTTTCTTTTTCCATTCGAGATAGCGCGGTCCATATCCTCGCTGAAATTCCCGTTCGATCAAACGATGCCAGAAATCATCATCTAGCAAATACCCCAAAGCCTTTAATTCATCGATGACCTTTTCAGAAATCCTTTTTGAAAATCCTTTCTCTTCGAGTTTTTGGAGAAGACTAGTGGAGGGATAACTACGCATGGCCAACAAACGATATGCTTTTGCTTTGGCCAATTTCATCTCAATTTCTCGAAGCCATTTCAGCGCAGACTCTAAGGAAGGAAAAGAATTTGGAAATTTTTGGAGCGGAAAAAGCACTTCGACTTCTTGAAGAACAGTTTGCTCTTCTTGAATCTCCACAATCCGCGGATCCACTCGGCTTCGCAACAAATGTATCACAAAAAAAACCTCTTTGCCATACTATGGAGAAAAGGAGAATTTTCGAATATGGTTTCCGAAATCCCTGGTTCTAATGCCCCTGGCGGCGGTTCCTACCATCCAAAATATCCGCTTAATGACGTAACCTTCCCAGTCTGGAAAAAGTTTTGGGAGAAGCTTTTTGTCAATCAGAGCGAGTTGAGCCATGATGAAGTCTCCCAAATGACCGATAACTTCTTGGATTTCACTTCCCGGGAAATGGGCAGAGTTCTAGCCCATGCTCTCAAAGTCCAAAAAGCGATCAATCGAGCTATGGAGACCGGCGAGTCCCCAGACCCTGTGTAGCCCTGAGAGGGTATTTTCAAAATAAATATTTCACCGCTTTTGAGGATTATTTTGGCCACTTTTCGGTCAAAATGTTAATTTGAAACACCCTCTGAGAGCTTGGGCTAAATTTATACCAAACTCCAGGTAGTCGTTCTAATTCTTGTTGCAATCGTTGTTTTCAGTTAGAATGGGGCCGATTTATGGATCAGCCCCTCTTTTTCACCTCTGAATCGCCGGAACCAACGGTTCTTTTCATTTCCGAAGGAGATGAGGGGAATCGGATCGACAAACTCCTAGCCGCTCGCTATCCCCATCATTCAAGAACTTACTTTCAAAATATCATTGAGCTAGGTTGCGTGCTTCTCAATGGAGAACCCGTCAAAAAGCGCTCTATCCCTGAGGAAGGCGACGAGATCGAAGTATGTTTCCCCCTAACCCCCGAAAGCACTGTTGAGCCTGAACCGATTCCGCTGGAAATCATCTATGAAGACGAACATTTTCTAGCAGCCAATAAACCGGCCGGTATGGTCGTCCATCCCGCTCCCGGCCATCGATCTGGAACCTTCGTCAATGCCCTTTTAGCCTATTGCAAACAAATTTCTTCTCTCGACCCTTTGCGCCCCGGTATCGTCCACCGGTTGGATAAAGACACCTCCGGCATCCTCTTGGCTGCCAAAACCGTTGAAGCACA
>CAZFWE010000062.1:0-7948 GCA_964522685.1 uncultured bacterium
TACGGCAAGTTCTTGAAGGGCAGTGGTCATGCTTCCTCGAAAAGGCGGTCCATCCATATCGTTCGCTCTCGCTCAGGGCCGATAGAAATAATCGAAATCGAACAATCCAATAACGCCTCAATTCTCCGTAAGTAGGCTTTTGCTTTAGTGGGAAGATCGTCATACACAGACACATTCCGCGTTGATTTTTTCCACCCCGGGTGCATCTCGTAAACAGGTTTTACTTCGGCTAAATGCTCGATTGCAGCAGGAAATGATTGGATCAATTTTCCATGGAGCTTGTAGCCGGTGCAAATTTTGATTTCATCTAAACCGTCGAGAATATCGAGTTTCATGATGGTTAAAGAATCAGTTCCATTCAAACACTTTGTCGCCCTGAGCATAGGGATATCGAGCCATCCCATGCGCCGCTTGCGTCCGGTGGTCGTCCCCACCTCTCTACAGCTGTTGTGGTCGGGGAAAAGGGAGAGTTCTTCAGCCGTCAATTCCGTTGGGAATGGACCATTCCCGACGCGAGTCGTATACGCTTTTGCGACGCCAATGACATGATCGATGCGAGAAAAGCCGAACCCGAGACCAGACCCGACTCCACCGGACAAAGTGCAAGAGGAAGTGACGTAAGGATACGTCCCGAAAGTCACATCGAGGAGAGCTCCTTGAGCGCCTTCAAATAGCATTGCATCCCCGCTCTCTCTAGCCGCGAAGAGCATTTCTTCGACAGGGGCGACGAAAGGCTTCAGCTTTTTTCCCAGTTCTTCATATTCAGAAAATATTTCCTCGATGTGGAATCCAGAGTGGCCATACACTTTCTGGAATTCTTCATTTTTCAAAGGCATCAACGCATTGAGCCTCGAATGGAGCAATTCGGGTTCAATGAGTTCAGCGACCCGAATACCCGTGCGCTGGACTTTATCCACGTAGCACGGCCCAATCCCTCGTCCCGTCGTGCCGATCGCCGATTTGCCCTTTCTCTTCTCGATGAGCTCATCGAGAAGTCGGTGATAGGGAAAAACCACATGGGCGTATTGAGAGAGGAAGAGGCGCTTTTCGAAATGGATTTGGTTCTTGCAGAGCGAGTCCATTTCTTTAAGGAGCGATTCGGGATCGACGACAGTGCCGCCGCCGATATAGCATTGCGTATGAGGGTAAAGGATCCCTGAAGGAATCAAATGAAACCTGTATTCTTGGTTCCCTTTGACAATGGTATGGCCTGCGTTATTTCCACCCTGGGCTCTAGCGATATGGCGAGCTTTTTCTGAAAGAAGGTCGATGACCTTCCCTTTTCCCTCGTCGCCCCATTGCATGCCTACGACAGCGATGCGCTTCATAAAATTTGGCTCAAAATAGTTCTCATTGATCATATCTCAATCAAGAGATTCACAGGAACAAAATTTTGCAATTGACAAACCTGCAGGCCGAGGTGGGGTATTTTCCAGAGATTATTTATAAATGCCGCTTCCGTATCCACGATTTAAAGCCCTTCCCATTGACTCGCCAAATTGGGCAAGCGTCTCGAAGCCTTTTCGCGTATTCTCGACGAGATCAGCGTCGAACTGAATCCTCCCTTTTTCAAACAAGAGAACAAGACACGATCCGCCGAACTCAAAATACCCTTTTTCCTGCCCTTTCAGAATTTTTTTCTCCGGCTGAAAGGTCTGCCGGATCGTGCCGACGGCAGTTGCGCCGATCTCTATATAGAGAAGAGTCCCGAACATCTCGGTATCGATCTCGGTGATCATCCGCTTATTTTCAGACAAGATTTGGATCTTTTTTTTCAAAGCGATCGGGTTCACCGAATACAACGATCCATTGATGAGGCGAGGCCTTCCGGCGAGACCGTCACAAGGAAAATGGAATCGATGATAATCGATGGGACAAAGCCTTGCGATGAGCATCGACCCATTCTCAAAACATTTCGCATAGGCCGAGTTCTCTAAAAAAGAAGCGAGAGAAAACTCTTGCCCTTTCACAAAAAAGCGGTCGAATTGAGGATATGCAAGATAGCGACCATCCGCGGGCATGGTGGCGATTTCAGAGCGGGGATCGATGGGGCGGGAGGAGG
The DNA here is from genome assembly GCA_964522685.1 of uncultured bacterium. Taxonomy (GTDB): domain Bacteria; phylum Chlamydiota; class Chlamydiia; order Chlamydiales; family SM23-39; genus CAITMJ01. The sequence continues at coordinate 2,063 of CAZFWE010000062.1, forward strand.
ATTTGAGCTTACGGATAAAAAAATCGTTGAAACAGAGATACTCGGCCGGCTCGAACTCGCTCGCGTCGATTCCATAGGCTTCGATGAAGGGGGCGATCTTCTTGCGGCTGGCAGGCCTTTTTTGCAGCCAGCCATAAAATCTTGAAAAATAAGGCAAATGCGCCAGAAGGGGCAACAGAGTATAGTAAAGAATTTTTGAAAGGAAGCTATCTCCATAAAGAAGCGCCAAAGGCTTATGCCCATAGACCTTTTCTGTGCAAGAGGCCCCACTTTTTCGATCGATGTATTGAATCATGAAATGAGAGCTTAAACGAAGTTAATAAATATTTTCAATTCTTGTGATAAAAGGTCATTCTCTAGTAAAATTTTGGCAAGCGACTGACCGATAGTTTATGGACAGTCTCTAAAACCTGGATCTGCCCTAAATGTTTGGAATTCTCAAAAAAATATTCGGCACCGCGCAAACGCGAACGCTTAAAAGATATTGGAAACTCGTTCCCGAAGTCAACCGTTGGGAAAAAGCATACCAAAGCTTAACTAACGATCAAATCTCTGAAAAAACCGTCGAATTCAAAGAAAGACTTGCCAAAGGCGAGCCGCTCGATTCGCTTCTTCCCGAGGCATTTGCTGCGGTCAAAAACGTCTGCCGAAGACTCTGTGGTACCGAAGTCCACGTCTCCGGATATACGCAGAACTGGGATATGATCCCTTATGATGTCCAAATCCTAGGCGCGATCGCCATGTACCACGGCTCGATCGCCGAGATGCAGACAGGTGAAGGAAAAACCCTCACCGCGTCGATGCCTCTCTATTTGCATGCATTGACCGGAAAACCCGTCCACCTTGTCACGGTCAACGACTATCTCGCAAAAAGGGATTGTGAATGGATCGGCTCAATCTTCCGCAAATTAGGCCTTACTGTTGCGGCATTGACCAATGATGTCCCTCCCTACAAGAGGAAAGAGACCTACGCCTCCGATATCGTCTACGGAACTTCTTCCGAGTTCGGCTTTGACTATCTCCGCGATAATTCGATGGCGATGAAGGAGCTAGAACAGGTTCAACGCGGACACTATTTCGCGATGATCGATGAAATCGATTCCATCCTCATCGATGAAGCCAGAACCCCGCTCATTATCTCCGGCCCCGTTCCAGAGAGCCGCCAAATGTACGATGAACTAAAGGAGAACGTCTCTCATCTCGTCCGCACGCAACGCGATTTCTGCAATGCAAAAGCAAGCGAAGCTCGTCGCGTTTTCGAGTCCCTCGGCATTCTTGAAGAAGAGAGCTCTGAAAAGAAAAAACTCTCCAAAGCGGAAGAAGAATCTAAGAAAGAAGCATTCAAAAAACTTTGGGTCGTCAGCAAGGGAACTCCTCGCAACAAGATTTTAAAGCGGATCAAAGAAAATCCCGATCTTCGCGCTGAACTCGACAAATGGGAAACCTACTATTTTGGGGACGCGAACAAGGAAGAAAAGCTTGCACAGCTTGCAGACCTCTACATGGTCGTCGATGAACGGAACAGCGAATACGAACTCACTGACAAAGGGATCCAAGCCTGGGCCACTTCTAAAGGCGGCAGTGGGGTAGATGACTTCGTGATGTTTGATCTCGGGCACGAATACGCTGAAATCGACAACCATCCGTCATCGACCGATGAAGAAAAAATGGCAGCGAAAGTCCTCCTGCGGGAAGAAGATGCAAAACGGAAAGAGCGCGCACACAACTTGCGCCAAATGCTACGCGCCCATCTTCTGATGGAAAAAGATGTCGATTATATCATCCATGAAGAAAAGATCGTTATCATCGATGAAAATACGGGACGTGCACAGCCGGGACGCCGATTTTCCGACGGCCTACATCAAGCGATTGAAGCCAAGGAAAACGTCGAGATCCAAGGCGAGACGCAAACGTACGCTACGATCACGCTCCAAAATTACTTCCGCATGTACGAACGCCTAGCCGGCATGACGGGAACGGCAATGACCGAAGCGAACGAGTTCAAAGAGATCTACAAACTAGATGTTCTTGAAATTCCGACGCACCGCGCCTGCAACCGGAACGATTTCGATGACGAAATTTACATGACCGAGCGAGAAAAATACAACGCCATTCTCAAAGAGATCCAAGACATCCATCAAAAGGGACGCCCAATCCTGATCGGTACCGAATCGGTCGAAGTCTCTGAAAAACTCTCCCGTATTTTGCGCGGCAATAAGCTCGAACACACCGTCCTGAACGCCAAGAATAATGCAAAAGAAGCTGAAATCATTGCGGATGCAGGAAAAAAAGGAGCGATCACTCTCGCCACCAATATGGCGGGTCGAGGCACTGACATCAAGCTCAAAGAAGACGTTCCAAAGCTTGGCGGCCTCCATGTCATCGGCACGGCGCGCCACCAGTCTCGCCGCATCGACCGCCAGCTCCGCGGAAGATCGGGGCGCTTAGGTGATCCCGGTTCTTCGAAATTCTTCATTTCGTTCGAAGATTCCCTCATGCGCCTTTTTGCCTCCCCTCGCATGACGGCATTGCTGCAGCGCTTCCGCCCTCCAGAAGGAGAGCCCATCTCTGCAAAAGTCCTCAATAAATCGATCGAGACCGCGCAAAAACGGGTCGAACAGAGAAATTATTCGATCCGAAAGCACACGCTCGAATACGACGATGTGATGAATAAGCAGAGAAAGGAAGTCTACTCGTTTCGCAACGATCTTCTCCATTCGGAAGACATCATTCTTATCGCGAACGAGATGATAACCACAGCTGCCACCCACATGATCGCTCCATACATCGCGAACAAAAACAACACCAAAGAATGGAACCCGGAAAGCTGCAGGCAAATGATGATGAACCATTTCCCTGTCCATTTCGAAGAGGGATTCTTTAGCGAAAGCTACGAAGAGCTCGAGAAAAAAGCGGCTGAAAAAATCAGCGCTGCATTCAATACAAAGCTCCATCAACAAAGGCAACTCATCTCGACATTCCGTCCCGATCTCCAAGACGCCGATAAACTCCAGAACATTCTACAGGAAGTGCTCCGAAGCCTCATGGTCCGCCGCCTCGACCAGCTCTGGCAAGAGCATCTCCTCTCGATCGACCATCTCCGCTCTGATGTCCACATGCGCACCGTCGGGCAAAAAGATCCTCTTCTCGAATTCAAGCACGAATCATTCACTCTCTTTCAATCATTCTCAGAAAAATTGCGCCAAGAGATCGCCCGAGATCTGTTCCGTTTCGAGATGATGCCGGCACCGAAGGCTCCTCATCCATTTCCGAAAGGAGATCTACCCCGTCAAGCGCAGGGAACGCCTCGATTAGAACAGACTCTATCTGCATTGCAGAGGAAACAGCTTGCCGAAAAAGCCAATGAAGAAGTTTAGAGTTGTTATTTTTCTTCTTCTCCTCTTCAGTTTTTGCGCATCGCTCTTCGCAGATGAAATCTCTCCACCACCTTCGCGCGAGCAAGTCCTTTCCGTAGGAGGTTCCGCTGGCCAAGAGACGTTCGAAAATCTAAAGAGTTCCGGTGTTTTAAAACTCAATGGCTCTACCATTAAGAACCTCCTCGAAGTACAGGGATGCCTAATCGCGCAAGCGGCCAAGCTCGGATCGATCGAAGCCCTCGGCGAAGTAAACCTTACGAATTCCGTCATCTCCCAAGCGAGCACGATTACCGGATATTTACGCGCACAAAAGACGACATTCAAAGGCCCCCTCACTCTCAGCCTTTATAAAGCTGTTTTTACTGCCTCGAAGGTCCTTGGAAACATTACGATCCAAAGACAAGAAGCCTTCAAAGGCAAACAGGTCATCGAACTCAAACAAGGGACTATTGTAGAAGGCTCAATCCTTTTCGAATCAGGCAAAGGGGAAGTGCATCTCTATCCCGGCTCCAAGGTTTACTCTTCCATCGAGGGCGGAAAACTCATCCGCAAAAATTAGTCCGTCCTAAATTGATTTTCAGGTATATCATAAGATATGTCATTGGGAATCACCAAAGCTCCTGGGAAATTCGACTGCCTGAAAGATTCCAGCGTTTTAGCGTTGGAAAACCTCGAATATTCCCCCTTTCACTTGATCGCCCTTTTGTTACTTTCTGGAGCGATCCTACATACTCTTTTCGTCCATAAAATCCATGCACTTGCAAGGAAAATGGAAGCAAAACAGGCCCCCAAAAGGCAACAGGAGCGCAATCCCCGCAGCATCCAAGTCCAAGTCCTTTATTTTCTCTCCGAAGTGGAAATCGTTTTCGCGATTTGGGTAATTCCTCTATTCTTTGCGATAGCGGCTAATTTCGGATGGGCGACCGCACTTGAATATATCAATACCCGCGACTACACCGAAGCGCTTTTTGTCGTTATTATCCTCTCGCTTGCTGCGACACGGCCGATCATTCAAATTTCACAAACGGTCATTCAATTTCTGGCCAAAGGCTTAGGCGGCACTCTGTCCGCCTGGTGGTTCGTCCTCTTGACCATCGGCCCTCTTCTCGGCTCTTTCATCACAGAACCGGGAGCAATGGCGATCGTCGCTCTACTCCTATCCAAAAAATTCTATCAGTTCAATCCATCATCAAAGCTCGCATATGCCACTCTCGCACTTCTCTTCACGAATGTTTCCGTCGGAGGAGTCCTGACCAATTTCGCGTCTCCCGCCGTTCTCATCCTTTCCCATGCATGGAATTGGAGCAATTGGGACATGCTTATCCATTTTGGAGGGAAGGCAGCCCTCGGGATCGTCCTTGCCAACAGCATCTATTGGTTCTATTTTCGCAAAGAATTCGCTCTCTTGAACGAACAAAAAAAAATCGCGGATGAAGTATTCATCCCCCCCCGAGAAGAAGAGCGCCCGGTTCCCAGATGGATCATCGCCGTTCATCTATTCGCCATTTCACCAGTTTTCCTAATCGCCCATTACCCTTCTATCTTCCTGGCGGCTTATCTTTTTTTTGTCGGATGTCACCAATCGACCCGACAGCATCAAGATTCCTTACAACTCGCAAGACCCCTTCTCATTGGACTATTCATTGCAGGTCTAGTCATCCACGGCGGACTCCAAGGCTGGTGGGTCGTCAATGCACTTCTCGGACTGAGTCCCGTCCAAATACTTGGAATGAGCATGAGCCTTACTGCTTTTAACGACAACACCGCCATCGCGTATATGGCCACTCTCATTCCGCATTGGAGTAAAGCCTGTGAGTACGCATTGATCACAGGGGCAATTTCTGGAGGTGGACTAACAGTCATTGCGAATGCACCGAATCCGGCGGGCTTCGTAATCCTCGCCAAATACTTCAATGGCGCAGCCTCTTCTTGGAAACTTTTTTTAAGCGCCCTCGTACCGGCCTTTGTTTTCTATCTAGTCTTCTCTCTTTTCGGCCCTATCTTTTTTTAGAGGGTGTTCGATAAAAATTTATTTATCGAACACCCTCTTAAAGCTTATTGAGATAGCGGTAGCCGAATAGCAGAAACGGAATCGACGCAAAGATATAGAGAAACCAAAGACTGGCATCCCATTTGAGGATCATCACTCCCCGATCAGAGAAAAGAACTAAGAGAGCTCCCAATAAAAAAAGCTGAACACCGAGCGCGAATAAAAAAAGAGCGATAAAGACGGATTTGCCCGACTTCTCACTCCAAAGAGAATCCACTTTTGCAGATTCTGGCGCCTCTTCTTCACAATGAACAATAAGCTCCTCATCCACTTGGCGTTGGTGCTCCAAAGCTTCTTCTTGTTGGACATGACGGCTATAGGGAGAAGGATAGAGAGAATTTTCTGCATTCAACTGCTTGACAGAAGTGATGGATGGACTGAATGAACTTCTCTCTAATTCCGGTTTTTTTTCGCGCAAGAAAAAAAAAAAAAAAGGACATACGATTACATCGAGATCGA
>CAZFWE010000063.1:0-7780 GCA_964522685.1 uncultured bacterium
CATTTTCTCGGAGGATCTCAGTTGAAACAAACGGTCTTACCGCATCGTGGATAAGAACCACTGTTGGTAGCTCTCTAAAGCCTTTGAGTCCCTGATAGGAAGATTCTTGTCTCGTCGCGCCTCCGACAATGCAGCGGACGTTTTGAATGCCTTGGAGATCCTTCTCGACAATCTCGATCCAATCGGGATGGCAGCATAGGATGGTTTCATCGACGAATTCGCTCTTCAGAAAAACATCCAATGTGATGCGATAGATCGGCTTGCCCGATAGGCGATGGAATTGTTTGGGCATCTCGCTGTTGAAGCGCAAGCCTTTTCCTCCCATCAGTAAAATCGCTCCGATTCGTTGGTTGTTGATCATACCAATGCAGTATATACCGCTTTTGATATTGGAGAAAATAGAGAGCCGTTCCCGGTGTCATCAAATGGCACGTTGGTCAATCCAATTATTGAGAAAAATTGCCAAGCTGGGCTATTCTTTGCATTTTTCCCATTTGCCTGGATAGCTCAGTTGGTAGAGCAGCGCATTCGTAATGCGAAGGTCGCAGGTTCGATTCCTGTTTCAGGCATTCTTAGAATCAAAGATTTACAGCTTATAACGCCTTCGGTATCACACGAAATGGTGTTGAAATGGTGTTGGAAGCTCCAAAAGACAGCAACAGTGGTCACTCAGAAGGTTCCTTGATTCCCAGAATCAAGCAGTATTTCCCTTATATGGGACTTTGCCAACGCTTTTTCCCGATTGGACCGGAAGGGTTCATTATTCAAGGGCCTCTATCTGTTCGTGGGCTCCCAGAGCAGGAAGTCTTAGACTTTATGGCTTTTTGCGAAAAAGAGGGCAAAGTACCTACAGTTCTTGAAAATCAGTTAATTCCATTGGTTATTGATGATTTCGATTTCAGGGAAGTTATCCGAGACACAATTGAAATAGAAGGCGAAGAAAAGCAAGAGGATGAAGATGGGAGCTCCTAAAGGTCATAAACCCTATCCTGGATGTGAAAAGGGAGGAGCTCCTAAAAAATGGACGTCGGAGCGGATCGAAAAAGAGGCTGCCGCCTTCGAGGAATGGATGAAATTTCCCGATTCAATTTGGTATAAAGATTTTGCGCTAGAAAGAGGCTATTTACCCGATTTATTATCAGACTGGGCGAAGACAAACGAAAAGTTTTCCCGTGTTTATAGAAAATCTCAGGAGTGGCAACAATCCAAGCTCCTAAAAGGCGGCCTCCTCAATCACTTCAACGCCGGATTTACCAAATTCGTCATGGGCAATACCTGCGGCTGGTACGATAAGCAGCAGATCTCCGGCGATGCTTCTAATCCTATTGCTGTAGCCATGAACAAGGCTGACGGTTCCTCGAAGGATCTCGTGAATGGCTAGCGACATTGACGCTATTATTCTCGATCCTCATAAACGCCTCGAATCTCTCTACCAAATTATTGGGAAGGGTGGCGTAAAACAGCTCTTCCAATTGAACTGGGCGCAAAAGGAGCTGTATGATGGGATGTGGCATTGCAACCTGATCCTGAAAGCTCGCCAGCTCGGAATTTCGACCTTCATTTGCCTTCTTTTCCTCGATCGTTGCCTCTTTAATAGCAACGTCAGCGCTGGAATCATTTGTCACACACGAGAAGACGCTGAGCATCTCTTTAAGAGGATCAAGTTCGCTTACGACAACCTTCCGGCTCCAATTAAAGCCTCCAGGACGGCTACGATTGACTCGGCTCGTGAATTGGTCTTATCGAATGGATCTTCTCTCCGTGTAGGAACTTCCATGAGAGGCTCAACCTTTCAATATTTGCACGTGAGCGAATTCGGTAAGATCTGCGCTCGTTTCCCGGACAAAGCTCGCGAAATTATCACAGGATCTCTAAACACGCTCTCGGCAGGCCAATATTGTTTTATTGAATCGACCGCAGAAGGACGCGACGGCCATTTCTTTGAGATGAGTCGAAAAGCCCAAGCTATGAGGGATTCTAAGACGCCTCTTTCGAAACTCGATTTCCGATTTCATTTCTTTCCCTGGTGGAGATGCCCTGATTATGTGCTCGATCGCTCTGTCTCGATCCCATCCGATTTGGCGAAGTATTTCGATTCTCTTCGAGAGCTGGGGATCAAGCTTACCTTCCAGCAAAAATCCTGGTACGTCGCCAAACAGTCCGTCCAATTAGACGACATGCGCAGAGAATTTCCTTCTACTCCAGAGGAAAGCTTTGAGACGAGCGGGGAGGGAGCGTATTACTCCAAACAGCTGACTAAAGCTCGGCAAGACGAGCGTATTGCTCGGATTGCTTATGACGAAGAGCTGCCGGTGCATACAGCTTGGGATCTTGGGTATGGTGACTCGACCGCCATCTGGTTCTTTCAGATTACCGGGAAAGAGATTCACCTCCTCGAATATATCGAAGACTGTCATCAACCCTTAACACACTATCTAAAGCTAGTGAAGGGGAAGGATTATTCCTACGGCAAGCACCTCGCTCCACACGATATTGGCGTACATGAATACTCAACCGGACATTCCCGGCAAGAGCTTGCAGCCAGGCATGGGATCAACTTCATTCGAGTGCCCGATGTTGGGCTTGATGAGGGGATCGACGTCGTCAGGTTGCTCTTGAATCGATGCTGGTTCGACGGGGCTCGATGCGCTTCTGGAATCAAGGCCCTCGACTCTTATCGCAGAACTTGGAATGACAAGCATGGGTGCTGGGGGGCTAAGCCACTTCACAATTTCGCCTCTCATGGCTCAGATGCTTTTCGAATGTTGGCTGTTGGGCTGAATCTAATCATTGGAGATGGGCAGATGAATGATGACAAGGCTGCAGCTCTTGAGCGAAAGGCGATGTATGGCAAAGATGGATTCAATATTGAACTGCCAGAAGCTCACCCGCTTTATACCGGTTACGGCGCACACTGATCGTAATTTTGTCGCTTTATTTGCCATCCAATCAACGATTGATTGTTAGACTTTTGTGTTCTGCGAAGATTGTCGTTGGGCGTTGAAAGAACGGCATTTTATTGATGATATAAATTTCTTGCTGAACGAAATATTTGATTTGCTAGAAGTGAAATCAATTAAAATATTTTAATAGAATATTTGTTTTTGTTTTAGAGAATAAGTTTGACATAATTTCTTGGTTTGCGCAATCTTTAGCATCAAATTTTAAGGGTTGTATGGCTATACAAGCAGCGCAACGAGCTCCACTCCCGCTGATGAACCAAGCAGGACATGTTTGCGAATGGGTAGTCGATGGCGATATTAGAAGAGTGCGGCTTATACGGGAAAACGAAAATAATTTGATCTGTCAGGTCTTCAACCAAGCCACTAATGAAAGCTCCAGACGGCTTATTCATTATTTGCCTCACCCGATCACTCCGACTTTATCGGATTATGCTCGGCAAATTTCACAAACTATGCGTCCTGAACTCTGTTCCAATCGGAATGGCCCTACTTGCACAGCGATGCTAGTCAACAAGAGACAGAAACTCACTAATGCCTGGCATGCTGGGCTTGACGGGGAAATCGAAGTGAAGATTTTTCAACGCCCTGGAGCTCCTAGAACTGAAAAATTCCCCTGTATTGTTTTGGATACAGCATCAAACAAGCAAAAGATTTTTTTCTTCACTCGCGATCAGCTAGAAATATGGCTTCCCAGCAATAAATCGTATCAGCCCATAATTACAAAGGATGCGGATGGCCACCCTCATTCCATCGAATTCCAAGAAATTCAGCAAGTTGTCGTGAGGGAGCCGGCTCCTCTTTTGCCTTCTCCTACTCATATTCCACCAATTCGGCTGCCCACTCCGTTGGAGCTGCTACCACTAGAACGACCAATTATTCAACCTGCTCCAGGTCAGATTCAGCCTTTAAACCTCGGAGGAGGGATAAAGGTTCTTCCCCCAGTAGATAGTCCTGAATGGATCGTAGTTAAGGCATGGGACTTAGGTAATGACAAAGAAGTAAGACTTAAGCGCTTCGAAGATAATTTGTCTGCTGTACATGGGCTTGGCATAAATGCGAAGGTCAGCCCTCTTGAGATCCCTCAGGGCTTTACGGCAGATGAAGTAGTCGATGAACTCTCCACGCAGCGTCCGTTTATCAATCTTGATGGGAGCGTAACATTTCAGTACGCTGAAAAAAGCAAGCTAAGCGATGATGTCTTCGTAACTGAGGACAAATGGGCGGTTACTGTAGCGGATCTTAATCAATGCGCCTCTGATCCTATAAGCTGGGGGGGGCATGCTGTGATTGTCATCGAATCCGTCGATGAAACTGGTTATAAAATGAGAAGAGCCGATATAGTAGGGGTTGCAAAGCAGGATTATCCGCTTCTTTCCAATGGGATAATACCGACCACGATTGCTGCGGTTAGGTTTCATGATACGGATTTTGAGAAATTGCGCGAGCAAACTCATAAAAATGATAGAAATCTTCCCGTTGGTGTCCCAAGGAGAAAGATCTTATTGCCAGAAGACTTTCCTAGAACTAAGACATTTTTAAGATCTAAAGAATCTGTTGAACGAATGATTGCACAAATCGAATTGGAAAAAATTAAGTTCGAAGAAGGAAATCCTTTGGTGTTTTTCAATCCTATGGGAGGCCCAGGTGATCGGTCTGAAAGGGTTTATAACTGCATGGAATGGGCTGTGAAAACGATATCTCTAGCAAATATCCGACTAGTTTCTGGGCTTGGAATTACAACACCGTCGCGGCATACGGGGTCGCGACCGCTAAATGTAGCGAAGGATGTTGGCGCAGCTGTTGGCATAAGCGCAATTCCTGCTGTGGGAGCGGGTGCGCTTGCTTTGTCGGCGGGTGCTGGGATAACTGGAGCCGCCACGGCGACACTTGTAACAGGCGGGATGTTTCTTCCAGTATTGTTAATAGCAACACTTGTAGGTACTAGTTTTAATTCCAGTAAATGAAGAGTTTATTAAACATTCAGAAAAAAATATGTGAAACATGTCAGTTCAATTAAAAGACGCAATAAACAATGCAAACACATTTGAAAATCTTCGTTTGCTCGCAGAAAAGCTGGACGCAGGATATGATTTTTGTGGTCGATCGTTTTTGATTGCAAAACCGGAAGCCGGAATCGATGGATCTGCTTATACGGGAGAAGCTTCAATAGATGCTTTATTGGATCGGGCCCTAAAAATAATTCACCAGAATCGTCCCCTCCTCGATAATTGTCCGGAGAACAGTCCAGAGAGAGGAGCATCCGAACTATTAGATAGAGAAATCACTCGAATTTATCGTATGGATGAGAAAAATGAAAAAGAAAGCTGCATCATCACCAAAATTATAGTCGCAGTAAAATTATTTTTTTCCTGTATTTGCTGCAACTATGAAAGCCGTCATAGATGGTGGAACTATCCCAGATGGCCCCAATATGAGGACTATGGCAATATTATTTATAGCGGATATGGAGAACACATATTAGCGCCGTATATCCCGCTCTTTCCTCCTCCTTGATCGGCTCCGCTTCCTAGGCACACTATGAACGCTAATACCTAGCAAAAAAGAAAAAATGCGGATGGAAGGCTCCATTTCTTTAAGGAATGGGGGCTCGAAAGCCCCCTGGGTTATTTAACCCAATTCCTAAAATTGATCTTTGATCCAAGTGGTAGTTTTGGAAACACAAGAATCTTCGCTTCCGTAGCAGAAATCTGAATCAATCGCCGTGTTGGCTATTTTTTTTACCGTTTCTTTAGCGGCATTTGCACAGCCATCTATTGCTATGTCGCGAACTGGTTGCGGGATGGCTACACATACTTCTAGTCCCGCTGCGCCAATGTTAGCTCCTGCCTTCACAAGCACACAAGACGCGTCTACTACCACACCCGTCACTGCTTTCGCTGTGTTCACCATAGCCTCTTGAGCTGGGGCTCTTCTCATTCTGAATTGTGCAGCTTGGACTAACTGCCCTTGTCCTGGATTTACTGTGATCATAGTTCGCTCCTAATGTTAGGAATTTTCAATGTTTTCATGCGGGTTTTGTTCGCATGTCTCGGCATTTTACCATTTTTTGGAAGCGGATCAATGTGAATGAATTCTTTGATAGTTTCATGAGTTAAATAAGAACAAGGATCCTTTCGCTGGAGCAGTCTCTATAGGCTATGCCTATTGGCAGGCCTGCTTATTCTCGCGAACGCATTGGCATTTAACAAGGCTGCTCGACCTTTAAGAATCTCGCCAGATCTATTGAAATGCACCAGGTGACTTTCCCTAATCACGGATCGAATCTCGCACATTGCAGGCCAATTTTCGAGGTTATGTAAACTTCACGCAGTAAAAAATGGGAGTTGATTGTAAAATTCTAAATTAGCTTACAGTGTAGCTCCCTGAGATATTAGGAATTGAATAATAGTTTTATTTTCTTGCTGCACTTTTATTGCTGTACTCAAACTTCCTTTTACTGATGCTCCGCATTCGACAAAGTATTTCACCATTTCAAGGCTATTATGTCCAATCGCCATCGCCAATCTATTTTCAAGTGTAATTTTGCGTTCAATTAACTCTGATTGCGAAGAGTGCTTATCTAATTCAGAAATTGTTTTTAAGTCTTTTCTGCCAACTAGCCAGTTATAAAGATTGGCCCATTGGATAACGTGTAAGAAGCCCAGATAGTATTTACTTTCAAAAATGTACTTAAGCTGGTCAGGCCATTTATTTACAATGAGGCCTTTTAAAATGTCTTGAGCATGAGAAAAACAATTTACCTGACCTTTATGCGTGACATATTCCTTTAAAAGGATTGATGTGAGTTGCTTCGCAGAGGCTTGTTTGGTTTCATGAAATGGCTTCAACCTCCAACATAACTGGACTAGATCCGCTGGTTTTGTGCTATTACATGTATTCATGAAAAGTCTTTCGATAGGAGAATAACTGTGATAATGATTCTTGTCTGATTTAAAGCAGTCAGCTCCATTTTTTATAAGCATAATAGCTGCGTCATAATCCTCGCAGTTTATGGCATAGTTCAATGCGGACCATCCATATTTATTCCTACTATATTTTATTAAAACATCAGCTAATTCTTGAGAGTTTTCCTTGCCAGCATCTATTTCGAATGCATCCAGTTCCGTTATGTTGTTTAATGATGGATACTCGCTTGTTTGCTGTACATCCTGAGCTTTAGCACACGCTAGCATCGCTTGCTTTCCAGAAGCTGCAGTCAAAATCACGTTCTTGGGTTCAAAAACAGTTTTTTCTTGTTGAGCTATTGCGTCGGCCAATATTTTTTCGAAGGTTTTTTGAACTTGAAGAACCTTTATCTGGTCATGCATCTGTTTCCCTCGAATTCCAGCCATGAGAAAATGTCCGCATCCTTCGAGATAATTGCCCTTTTTGAATTCGTCACAAGAGTTATAGAGCCCGAGAAAAATCTGCATTCCGATCGAAGCGATCGACCACTCTAAGGAGCCGGTGAAAAAGCACCCCCAATACAAGGCGTTATTCATTAGATGCATCCCAATCTCAGCGGCTTTCACATAATCCTTGTCTTGAATCGCTTGAACGAGCTGAGCGACATTCATAATCATGTCATGCGCCGTTGTGACTAGCATTCCGAGCGGGTGGGCGAAGATTGAGCAAGTCAAAGCTGTGACTGCAATCGCCACTTCGAGCGCGGTCCTTCCGATGGCGAGGGAGTCTCCGGATGAGATTGCATTGATCATTTGCGATACAGAGGAAATGACTCTGGTCGAGCCTAGAACGATCGAAAGCGGCTGGCTGAGAGGTGTGTAGAGAGCGAGGAAGGGGAGGGCGACGTGCGT
>CAZFWE010000064.1:0-7740 GCA_964522685.1 uncultured bacterium
TCTCCCGCGCCTTCGAAAAACTTCACTTCGATGAAGCGGAGGCGGAATTCACCCCTTGCTCGCAAGAAGAATTCGGTCACTATCAATGCAATAGCGCTTTGCGACTTTCCAAGAGCTTAGGGCAGCCCCCTCGCGCGGTCGCGCAAAGAATCATCGAATCGCTAGAGCCCAAAATGCAAGAGATCTGCACGAAGATCGAAGTGGCGGGCCCGGGTTTCATTAACTTCAGCATTGCGCCAGAATTCCTTTCCTGTGAGCTTCAAAAGCAGCTCAAAGATCCACTTCTTGGAGCAGTTCGGGTAAAAAAACAAAAGATCATCATCGATTTTTCCAGTCCGAACATTGCGAAAGAACTCCATGTCGGCCATCTCCGCTCCACGATTATCGGCGATTGTCTTTGCCGGCTTTTCGAATTTTTAGGTCACGATGTTCTTCGCCTTAACCACGTAGGCGATTGGGGAACGCAGTTCGGCATGCTCATCTCTTACATGAAAGAATTCGCTGCCGATATCCTCATCGGAAAAGAGGATATCTCACTGGAAGATCTCATGCATTGGTACCGGGCTGCAAAAAAACGATTTGATGAAGATCCAGCATTTCAAAAACAATCGAAATTGGAAGTCGTTCGCCTTCAATCAGGCGATTTTGAATCGGTCAAGGCATGGAAACTTATTTGCGATGTTTCCCGAAAAGGATTCCAAGAGATTTACGATCTTCTCGGAGTGCGGATCCAAGAGCGCGGAGAGTCGTTTTACAATCCATTTTTAAAAGATGTCGTGAAAGAGCTCGAGGAAAAGGGACTTGTGACCGTTTCCGACGGGGCAAAGTGCATTTTTCTTGAGGGATTCAAGAATCGAGAAGGGGAGTCGCTTCCTTTGATGATCCAGAAATCGGACGGCGGATTCAATTACGACACGACCGACATGGCCGCGATCAGGCACAGGATTTTCTTCGAAAAAGCCGATCGTATTATCGTCGTTACCGATAACGGGCAAGCGCTCCATTTTCAGATGATTTACGCTGCAGCGGAAAAAGCGGGCTGGCTGGATCCAGCGAAAGTAAAAGCAGAGCATGTCGGACACGGTTTGGTGGTAGGAGCGGACGGGAAGAAGTTCAAGACTCGCTCTGGCGATACTGAAAAGTTGATTGATCTCATTTATGAGGGGATCGAGGAGGCGGAAAAGATCCTCCAGGAGAAAATGGAAGGCGCTTGCCCAGAAGAAATCAAGCACCTTGCAAAAATGATCGGTGTCGATGCGATCAAATACGCAGATCTCTCTTGTCATCGCACAAAAGATTACACGTTTAGCTACGAGCGGATGCTGCGTTTTGATGGCAATACCGCCGTCTTCTTGCTTTACGCGTATGTTCGGATTCATGGGATAAAACGGAAAATTCATGCCGACATGGAGCAAATTTTATCCCATTCCAAAATGGACCTGCGCCATCCAAGTGAAATCTCCCTTGGCATCCATCTCCGCCGTTTTGGTGAAGTTTTGGAAAGCGTAACGAAAGAACTTCTCCCGAACAGGCTGGCCGATTATCTGTACGAATTGGCCAATAAATTCAACGCTTTTTATCGAGATTGTCGCATCGAAGGGACCCCAGAAGAGGCTAGTCGCCTTACTCTTGCCGAGCTGACGGCTCGCGTTCTCAAGCAAGGGCTCGAAATTTTGGGCCTTCAAATCATCGACCGGATGTAAAAAATCTCTCCAGAGATCTTCTAAAAAGTATTTCGTCGATTTCCTTCCCTCGCATATACTCGCTTGGGTATGACTTGGATCCCTCTCAACGTTCACTCGCAATTTTCCATTCTCGATTCGACTGCGTCAGTAACAGCGCTCGCTGAAAAGGCGAGCTCGTATGGAATTCCGGCGCTCGCATTGACAGATCAAGGAAACTTGTATGGCGCTGTCGACTTTTATAAAGCATGCAAAGCAGCGGGCGTGAAACCGATCTTGGGTTGCGAAATTTGGCTCGCCCCCGGTTCTAGGTTGGAGAAAAAGAGGATTCTCGGAGTGCCGAATGGATTTCCCCTAGAACTTCTTGCAAAAGATGCATTGGGCTACCAAAACCTTTGCAAACTCTCTTCCCTAGGCTTTCTCGAAGGCTTTTATTATCAACCGCGGATTGACCGCGAATTATTGGAGAAATATCGCGCCGGGCTCATTTGCTTAAGCGGTCCCGTGTCTGGGCGAATTGGTCATCTGATCTTGCAAGGCGCTGAAGAAGAAGCAATCAAGGAAGTCGAATGGTTCCATTCGCTTTTCGGAGTCGATTTTTATTTCGAGCTACAACGTCATGGGATGTCGGATGAAAAGATTCGGCGAGATGGGATGGATAAAGAAGCTTGGGTTTTGCAAAACTTGCGCGATCATATCGCGGCTCAGCAGATGGTCAATGCGAAACTTATTGAATTTTCCAAACGGTTTGGCATCCGGTGCGTTGCGACCAATGATATCCATTATATCGAAGAGAGCGATTGGCGCGCTCATGAAATCCTCCTGAACATCCAATCGGGACAAGCGTGCGAGATCTGGGAGCGAGATTCGAGAGGAGATCTCAAGAGTAAATCGCCCAATCCCAAGCGCGATACCTATCCGACTCATGAACTTTACTTCAAATCTCCCGATCAAATAAGAGCTCTCTTTGCTGATTTACCTGAAGCAGTCGAAGAGACCATTCGGATCGCTGACCTTTGTAAATGCGAGCTCGATTTCAAGACCAAGCATTATCCCGTCTTTATTCCACCTGCGATTGCGAGCAAAACGGTAACCACAGAAGAGAGAGAGAAGGCCGCCGAGCAATTTCTTTACGACCTCTGCCAAGAGGGGATTGCCAAGCGCTATACACCAGAAAAACTCAGAGAAGTGGAGCGCATCTATCCTGGTAAAGATCCTCTCCAGGTTGTGCACGATCGGTTCGCCTATGAATTCCAGATTCTCACATCGAAGGGGATGTCAGACTACATGCTCATCGTGTACGACTTTATAGCGTGGGCTAAAGAGCGCGGTATTCCGATGGGTCCTGGGCGAGGATCCGCGGCCGGCTCTATCATCGCCTACTTAATGAGCATCACCGACATTGAACCGCTCCGTTTCCATCTCTTCTTTGAGCGTTTCATTAATCCGGAGCGAGTTTCTTATCCCGATATCGACGTCGATATCTGCATGGACAGGCGCCAAGAAGTCATCGATTACGTCGTCGCCAAATACGGCCAGGACAAAGTCGCTCAGATCATCACCTTTGGCACTATGAAAGCGAAAATGGCGATCAGAGATGTGGGGCGCGTTCTCAGCGTGCCACTTTCGAAAGTTAACGAAATCGCCGCCCTGATCCCGGAAGATCCCACCATGACGCTTGAAAAGGCGTTTCAGATCGATCCGGAACTCACTCGTCTGATGGAGACCGATGAAGAGGCGAGATCAGTTCTTGAAATGGCCAAGAAAGCCGAAGGCTCCATTCGCAATACCAGCACGCACGCAGCAGGCATGATCATCTCGGCCTGTTCGATCACCGACCACATCCCTGTATGCACTGCAAAAGATTCGCAGATGGTTGTGACCCAATTCGCTATGAAGCCTGTTGAAAGTGTCGGTATGCTCAAGATCGACTTTCTGGGGCTTAAAACGCTTACGTCGATCCAAAAATGCGTCGACATGATCGAGCGTAACACTCATCGAAAAATCGATTGGGTGAATTTGCCGCTCGATAACAAAGCCGCTTTTGATTTGTTGAACCAAGGGCGCACACTCGGCGTGTTCCAGCTCGAGTCGGGTGGGATGCAGGATTTGGCGAAGCAGCTCCATATCGATGTTTTTGAAGAGATCATTGCCGTCGGCGCTCTCTACCGCCCTGGCCCAATGGACATGATCCCCTCTTTCTGCGCCCGCAAACATGGCAAAGAAGAGATCGAGATCGATCACCCTCTCATGAAAGAGATCCTCTCGGAGACTTATGGCGTTATGGTCTACCAAGAACAGGTGATGCAGATCGCTAGCGCTCTAGCTGGCTACACTCTCGGCGAGGGCGACGTCCTCCGACGCGCGATGGGAAAAAAAGATAAAGAGGAAATGGCGCGCCAGCGCGAAAAATTCCTCAGCGGTTGCGCGAAAAAAGATATTCTAGCTCAGACCGCCGGTATTATCTTCGATAAGATCGAGAAATTCGCCTCCTATGGCTTCAATAAATCGCATGCTGCAGCGTACGCATACCTCTCTTACGCCACAGCCTTTTTCAAAGCAAACTATCCGAAAGAATGGATGGCTGCGCTCATGACTTGCGATCGCGACGACACTACGAAACTCGCTAAATTCATCCGGGAAGCTAAATCGATGCAGATCGAAATTCTGCCTCCCGACGTCAACCAAGCGGGCAGCGAATTTGCAGCCGTAGAATTGGGCATTCGATTCGCGATGTCCGGGATCAAAGGCGTCGGCCAAGGCGTCGTTGATGAAATCATCGCGGAACGGACTCGGCGAGGCCCCTTTGCCTCTCTCTATGATTTTATCCAACGCACCGATAAGGCAAAAATCGGCAAAAAGGCGATCGAGACGCTTATCGAAGCCGGAGCTTTTGATTTTACTCTCTGGCAGCGCGATGCTATGCGCGAGAGCGTCGAGGTTATGTACGACGCTGCCTCGCGCGATCAAAAAGAAGCGTCCCGTGGCGTCCTCAATCTCTTTTCTCTCATCGAAACAGAGGAAAAGCCATTCCAAGCGCCGCCGCTTATCCTACATCCCACTTCTAAAATGCAGCTTCTGCAGCGAGAAAAAGAGCTTCTCGGCTTTTATCTCACCGGTCACCCGATGGATTCCTACAAAGACGTTCTCCGGCGCCTTTCTTGCGTACCGTTCCGCGAATTTGAAACCCTTCCTGAAAGCGCCGTCGTTCGCGCCGCCTTTGTCGTAGAAACTCTTCAAGTTAAAGTTTCAAACAAGAATCAGCGCAAGTTTGCGATCCTCGCCATTAGCGACGGATTTGAGCGGTTTGAACTTCCCATCTGGTCTGAGATGTATGAAGAGAAATCAGGCATTCTCCGCGAAAATCAGCTCCTCTACGGTGTTTTCTCTCTCGAGCGCAAAGAGGGAGCGATCAGCCTCTCTTGCCGTCATCTCGATGAACTAGCGAGTGTCGATGAAGCGAAGGTCAAAGCATGCGATGACGCATTCGACCGTCAGAAAATGTATAGTAAATCAGACTCGAAGTGGAAAACAGCAGCCAAGGAAAAAAAAGGGGACCCGCCTGTGGAAAAAGAAGTCATATCTCTTCTCAAGCTCCGCGTCGATGCCGATCGGATCCGCCTCAGCGAAATCCTCGCCCTGAAGCAGCTCTTCCGCGAACATCCCGGCAAATCGCCGATCGAACTCCATTTCTATTCCGGCTTAGACCGGCTCGGCGCTATCCACGTCGAAGCCTCTTGGGGCGTCAAAGCCGATGTGCCCTTCAAAGGCAAACTCCAAGCTTTGGCCGCAAAGTTGGGCCTCCAAATCGCCTTTGAAGGTTGATTGTTCGTTCTTGCGTCTAATTCTGATATTAGGATATCATTTTAATGTGTTTATGAATGTCAATTTAATGTCTGGATTTCATGGTAGTATTCAAATAAAGGATAGAGAAGACGTTGTTTTATATCAAAAAGATTGTTTTTCTAAAGTAGAAGTGGAAAGGTTTATTCAGCAATATGGAAAATCTAAAAATAAATAATATAGCCCTCAAAATTATTGTTTCAATTTTTGCGATCGCGCTAGATATTATTACAGCCCCTGTAAGATTCTTCCTCAAGCCATTCCGTATTTATGATAATTATAAGTATCCAGAAACTGAGCATCCTATCACAAATTTGATAAGGGAAAATCCTTTCTCTCAAAAGGCAATCGACGATAATTTTGTTAATCTGTGTTATGAAGTACAGGATGTTGAAATGACCGATCCTTCTGCTCCTGGTGAAGAAGGGAATATTTTTCAAAACGCAAGAAAATCTGCTGTAAAAGGCACCATACAAATTGCTTTGCGAAGAATGCCAGGAGGAATAGAAAATCAATCCTCTGAGGAAGAAGAAGTTAGATCTTACTTAGGAATGAACGGAGATTGGGTAGTCGAAGGTTTCATTAAAGGCTCTTCATCTCATTATACCTATGCTTGCTAGGGGTATAGAACCTTCGCAAGACATCTAAATTAGCCTCTTTTAAAGATTGATTGTCAGTGACTTAAGCTTTTTATGGACAATTTTGCATTTCAAATGTAGAATTGTCCGAAAGAGCTTAACATGTTCATTCCCAGAAAATTAGCTAAAAAACTGACAAATCTTAGAACGCAATTTCCGGTCTTAGCTCTTCTTGGGCCTCGGCAGTCGGGGAAGACAACGCTCGCTAAAGAATGTTTTCCCGATTATCGCTATGTGAATCTAGAGGATCTCGACACGCGGCGCTTTGCAGTGGAAGACCCAAGAGGCTTTCTCGAGCAGTATTCAGGATCGCGGGGAGTGATCCTCGATGAAATTCAGCAAACGCCCGATCTTCTTTCTTATATCCAAGTCAGGGTGGACCGCGAGCAGAAAATGGGATTTTATATTCTCACTGGCTCCCAAAATATATTATTGAATCAACACATTAGTCAAACGTTGGCTGGGCGAATTGCAATCCAAACGCTGCTTCCTCTCTCAATCGATGAGCTGCAAGAGGCGAAGCGGCTGCCGCAAGACCTATTTACTGCCCTATTCGAAGGATTTTATCCCTCTCTTTATGCGAGAAAGCTCGATCCGAATGATTGGTATAAAGGATATATTCAAACCTATGTGGAACGAGACGTTCGTCAAATCCAGAATGTAAGTGATTTGAGTGTTTTTCAAAAATTTCTCAAACTTTGTGCGGGAAGGATCGGCCAATTGTTGGATTTAACTTCTCTTAGCAATGATTGTGGGATTTCCGTCGGTACGGTGCGCGGTTGGTTATCGATTCTAGAAGCGAGCTACATTGTATTTTTTTTATATTTTCATTTTAAAAATTTTAGCAAGCGGCTGATCAAATCGCCCAAACTATATTTTTATGATCCCGGACTTGCCTGTCATCTTTTAGGGATTGAATCGCGGGATATGCTTATTTCACATTATTCGCGCGGAGGACTTTTTGAATCGATGGTACTTATCGATCTTATCAAACGGCGATATAATATAGGCAAAATTCCAAGTGTTTATTTTTGGCGCGATAAAACGGGGCTTGAAATCGATTGCATCATCGAAAAAGCGGATAAGCTCCTTCCGATCGAAATTAAATCGGCGCAAACAATCAATTCTGAGTTTTTCGAAGCTTTACATCGATATTGCCAGCTCGCCGGAATATCTTCGGCTTCCAGCTATCTTGTATATGGAGGCGATGAAGACCAAAAACGGCAAAATGGGCATGTTATTAGCTGGAAACACCTCTCGGAAATCCCGGAGTAAGAAAGGCTGTTCGAATCATTTGACAGAATCAGCGCCGATGCTCTACCCTAGTTCTTTAAACTGATAGGCTCATGAAAAAAATCATTCTTCTCCTAGCTCTCTTTGCAATGCCCCTGTTTGCCCTTCAGGAAGAAGACCTCGTCTTCGACTCAAAAGGTCCAGGTGCAACGGAATACAATAATTACTTGCAAGAAGCTCTGGCAGACCAAGACTGGTGGGCCGTCATCGACTACGCCGACATTCTGGCCTACCATTTCCCAGCCAGCCCATTTGTACAGGAAACGGCCTATTTGATGGGTTAC
>CAZFWE010000065.1:0-2344 GCA_964522685.1 uncultured bacterium
TGGAAAAGGCAGCGTCTCTATTAAACCGCCTCTCTCAAATACGTACCTTTTGCACGATCGTCAATTCGCTTCCCCAAGATCGGGATAGAGCCGAGAAGCTGTCTTCTCTTTTAGAGGGATCTTCCAAAGTCATGCCCACGGAGGGGTTTGCCGATTTTCTGGAGATTCTGAATTCTTGCGACGCCGCTTTTGTAGGAGATGGAGGAGCTTGTCATTTGGCTTCGGCGTTGGAGAAACCACTCGTCGTTTTATTTGGGGGGACTATTCTTTCACGTTGGCATCCGCTTAACGATCAGGCGATTTGCTTTGCGACATCCAATCACGTCGATACGCTTCCCGAAGATGGGCTTTTGAAGGCTCTGCGGTCGCTTTTTTGAGAAGGAATTAAAATCCATAGTTGACCGTTAGGCCACCATAGGCAGAGGCGCCGACATCGGTGTAAAGAGGGTTTTTCCCTTTTTCGTCTTTGATGTAGAAAGAGCCCCCGAAATTGCAGCCACCATACGCCTCGACTTCGAAGTGCATGAATTTCTCATATTTAACGTTCAATTCAGCGCCCATGCTGGAATAGCTAAAGATGGAGCGGGGCTGGGGCTGGTTCTTGCTAGTGCGGAAACGTTCTTTTAAGGGGCGCCCTCTAAGAGAGAATTTCCAATGGTCGTCGAGTTTATATTCGATGTAGTATTCGATGGGAAAAACGAATTGGAAAGTCCAATATTTATTGGGTGCGTAGTCGGCTCCAATAATGGGATAGATTTGCTGACCTCGTATACCGCCATAGCCAACTCCACCGACATGATAGTGCCATTTTCGGTGAATTTGATAAGCGCCCCAAAGCAAGCCGGTAAAAAGGCCGTATTGAGAGGGGTTGTTGAAATGTTCGGTATCGAGGTTATATTCGCCGCGGGCAATCCATCGCCAATTTTCGATGGCGGAGGTATAAAAGGTAAGAGCGAATTGAACGTAGTAGAAATGAGTTTGGTTGAATTTGGGATTTTTATTCCAATTCAAGGTGAATGTGTTCCACTCGACGCGGGGGAAAAAATACGATTTCATGCTGATTGGCACGAGCATGTAGAGAAAGACGTTGCTTTTCCGATAATAAAGATTTCCACCATAATCAGTGTCAGTGATATTGGCTTTGCCGAGGCGGATCAGATTTCCACCTGCATGAATCGGGTGGATATCCCAATAGGAAAATTGGTGTTCCTGTTGAGAATACAAAGAACACGAAATAAATAATAAAACCAGAAACCTTTTCATTCAATCCTGGGCCAAAAATTGAACATAACTGAGCAGCCAGTTTTTATCAATCACCTGTCATGCGAGCGTACTCGAACTCTTTTGTTTGAGAATCGAGTTTGCTTATCGTTGTTTCTGCTCCGATAGCAGTCGTTTTTTTTGCAACGAGGAAATGGTCGCCGGCAAAGCGAGCGACTTGGACGAAATGAGTAACGGCGATGAGTTGTCTAAACTCTGCCATCGCCTGAAGTTTAGCTCCGAGAATGGCGGCCGTCTTTCCGCCAACATTGCTATCGATCTCATCGAAAATAAGGCAGGTATTTTTCTCTTTGCCAGCGAGTGCGGTTTTGATGGCGAAAAGAAGGCGAGAGACCTCACCGCCGCTGGCGCATTGGCTGATGGGGAGCATCGGCGATCCGGGATTGGCGGCAAAAAGAAAGCGGATATCGTCGGAGCCGTTTGAGGAAAGCGGTTTCGGAGCGATGTCGATGGCGAAACGGACTCCTGGGAGATTGAGACTGAAAAGTTCCGAGACGATGGCTTCAGAAAATCGGATTGAGGCTTCTTTTCTTTCCCTTGTCAAAGCAGCGGCTTTGCTAAGCGTTTCTTCGCGGATCTTTTCGAGCGAAGCTTGCGCCTTTTCAAAGGCTAGATCGAGATTAGAGAATTCCTCGATCTTTTCTGTTAAAGATACGCGCAGCGTTTCGATGTTTGTATCCGATCCGAATTTTCTTTTGAGCGATTCGATTTGGCCGAGTCGTTTTTCGACGGCAAAGAGACGGTTCGGATCCGCTTCGAGTCGATCGGCATAGGAGAGAAGAAACCGATTCGCTTCGTCGAGATTGGCCGAAGCTGTTTTAAGCCATTCAACGCATTCTTGAAGATTTTGAAAGGGTTCGATGGAAAATGTAAGACGTTTTAAAGGGGAGAGCTCAGATAAGAGAGCTGTCAGGCGCGAGATTTTTTCAAGCAGGCCTTGCGCGTTTGTCAATGCATGGTGTTCATTGGTTAATGCCTCTTCTTCACCGGATTGCCAGCCGATTTCTTCGATGAGAGCGAGATCTTCTTTGATTTTTTTCAGCTGAGTCGACTGTTTGCGTTC
>CAZFWE010000065.1:2354-6385 GCA_964522685.1 uncultured bacterium
TGCGTTCAGAGAGCTCTGATAGCCGGTTTTCTGCCTCTTTCAAGGCTGTAAATTGCACTCCAAAGCTTTCGGCCGTATCTCTTTCGACAAATGCGTCGAGGTATACGATTTGATTTTCAGAGAGTTTATAGGTTGCACTTTGGTCGATGAGTTCAATGGAGGCAAGTTTTTCGCGGAGTTCTTGCAGCGAGACGAGCTCGTCGTCGATAAAGCAGCGGCTGGGTTTCGATCGGTGGAGTTCACGGCGGATGTTTTTACCACTTATGAGAGCTTCGACGACGGCTAAATTGGAGCCTTTCCGGATAAAATCTACATCGGCCCGTTCTCCAAGAATCAAGCGGATGCCAGAGAGGATCGCCGATTTACCGGCTCCTGTTTCTCCGGTAATAATATTGAGGCCCTTGCCAAAGGCGATATCGGCTTTTTCGATCAAGATCAGATTCCGGATCGAAAGATGTTCGATCATAAGACCTATAGCTCGTTTGCGGTTTTAAAGTGGGTTTTGGCGACTTTAGTAAGGACATCTGGCCCTAATTTAGAAATAAGGGCTTTGGCAACAGCCTTGACCGAAGCGCTAGCCCCTTTGGGAATCGCAATCCCGTATTCTTCGCTTAATTGTTTGATTCCATCCAAAAAAGCAGCGCGAGATAAAATGGAAGCGCCCGCTACAACGAGATCTTCTTCACCGCGCACTTTTTGCAGGAGGCGGACGTCAAGTTTTTTTTGAGCGAGCTGGCGCTCGACGACGCCCTTATCGGCAAACTGATCGAGGATGGCCTCTTTGCAACCAGTCTTTTGGCTCAAATCGGCCAAAGCGGCGATGTGGGCCCAGCCAAGAAGTCGGTTCAAGTTTTTAAACTTGGCGTAGAGTTCATTGTATTTGGCGGGAAAGAGGCGGATGACAGTATAGGCATAAGCGGGACGGATTTTGCTTGCCAGCTTGAGAATGCTCTCGTCGCTAAACCTCTTGCTGTCGCGGACGCCCCATTCGAGGAGCTTTTTGATCCCGTCGCTGTCGGCATAGAGAGCAGCGACGCAGAGGGGGCCGAAGAAGTCGCCCTTGCCAGCCTCGTCCATTCCCATTCTTGGAGTCAAATCGAGAAGGGATTCAGCATGGGAAAAGCGGAATTCTTTCAAAATTTCCGGCTCGAGGTAAAACTCAATGAACGGCTCCATCTCTTTTCCCTGCACGATAATCTTGCCCGATTCATAGAGCGTGCAGGAGACTCCCTTTTTTTTTGCGGAGAAAATGGTGTAAGGGGGCTTTGAAAGTTCAAAGCCTTGCTCTATCAAATCTTCTTTTAGTTTTGGCGCAAGCTGTAGGTTGATAGTAGCGGAAAAACAGGGGTGGGCTTTACTCATATCGTCTCATTTTAACGAGACGGGGAAAAAGAAACTACCCTGTTTTTGAAGGTTTTCCGTTTGATCTGCCCTTTATACACAAATGAACTCAAAAGTTGGTTTTTGGCAGCGTCAGCTTGATGGGCTCTAGTGGTTCTTAACAAAAAGAAGGCCTCACGAAAGCTTTGGACGGAATTGCGGAAGCTGGTATGCTCCAAAGTCAGTAGGAGGACTTATGTCTGACAGTATGAAAAAAATGGGCGAAAAGTTTCGGGGAAAACGAGAAGAGATGAGCTTATCGCTAAAAGAAGTGGAAAATGCGACTTCGATCCGCATTCTTTATTTGCAGGCGATCGAAGATGGGAAAGTCGATCATTTTTTGTCGACTGCTTACGCAATGGGTTTTCTTCGCCAGTATGGAAGCTTTCTTGGATTCGATATGGATAAAGTCGTGAAAGAACACCCGGAAGCATTCCGATTTGCTCCCGAAAAACAGGAATTTGCGTATGGAATCGGAACGCTGGAAATGAGAGGCAATCCGCACGGCGGGATTCGGTGGATGCCGAACTTGTTATGGGGGAGCGCTTTGGTACTTCTCGGCATTTGCGCTTGGTTTTTCGCAAAAGCATTAGGCGTTTTTTAAATGTTCTTATTTGAACGAAAAATAGAGAGCGAGTAATCTCTAAATTTATGCAACTTGAACAACTCGGCGATTACGTCATTCAAAAAACATTAGGCCAGGGCTCCTTTGGTATGGTTTTCCTTGCCGAGCACCGATTTATCAAACGTCCGTTTGTTCTGAAAGTGTTGCCTGAAGAAATTTCGGCGGACCCCCAATTTTTGCGCCGTTTCGAAATGCAGATAAGCGATATCGCCGGGCTGGACCATCCGAATATCTCGAAAATCCATAATGTGTCGATCCAAGACGACAAGGCTTATTTGGTGATGGATCCTGTTGTCGATTCGTTTGGTGAGACGATGAACTTGGATCGATTTTTGAGCCTGAAGGGGAAGGCCCTTTCCGAAGAGGAGCAAGAGCTCTATTTGAAAGAAATCGCATCCGCTTTGGACTATGCGCATGAGTGTTCGGTTCCTCATGGCGGCATCAAGCTCTCGAATATTCTCGTTGCTCCCGCCCAATCCAAAGAATTTGGAACTGGCGTAAAAATGCTTCTTTCTGATTTTGGCGTTTCTCGGCTGATTGGCGAGGCGCCGACTTTTTTGCGCCTTTGCGAACGGATTAGCAAGGCGCTTTCCCTCCATTATTGCCAACCACAAAATGATTTGTTTTTAGAGACTCCGGCAGAAACTTTGGAGAACGCGTCGCGAAATTTTCTCAAGAGTTTTGCCTTTTTGGCTCCGGAGCAAAAATCGCTGGAAGCAGAGATCAACTTTGCCAAATGCGACGGATATGCGTTCGGAGTGCTCATCTATTATTTTTTAACGGGTAAGTTGCCAGAAGGGTGTTTTGATTTGCCCTCGAGAATTTTACCGAACCATCGGTTGAATTGGGATCTTTTGATCAACCGATGCCTGCAGAACAACCCGAATGTTCGCCCGCAAAAGCTCGTAAATGCCATGAATGAGTATTTGCACGCTCCTCGCTCCGTCCCAAAAGAGATGCAATCCCTTTCAGAAGTAGAACAGAAGGTGGAAAGCGTTTTGCAAATGGCATTTGAGTTTCCACCGAAAGGACCGGCTTCGCTTCCATCTTCCTCGGTTTCTTCGACGATGGAATCTCCAAAACCGGTAATCAAACCGGCCGAAATTGCCCGTCCCGAATATGAATCGGATCCTGGAGCGATCTTCCAACGAGATCTCTTGGTCTCCCATTACGAGCCGAAGAAGATCGAAGAGAGGGAAGTGGAACCTCTTTTAACAGAGATGATCGTCGTCCCGGGCGGTCAATATTTCCGCGGCAGCACGGAAGGGGCCCGCGACGAGATGCCACGGCATTTGATCACGCTTGCGAGCTTTGCACTCGATATCCATCCAGTGACCAATGAGCAATTCGTTCGGTTTCTCCAGGCGATGGGCGGGGAAAAAGACCGAAATAATAATGACATTATCCGATTGAGGGATGCGAGGATCAAGCGTTCCGCGGGCAAGCTGATTATTGAATCGGGCTATGCCAAGCATCCTGTTGCTGGCGTTACCTGGTATGGAGCGACAGCCTATGCCCGATGGGTTGGCAAGCGCCTTCCCACGGAAGCTGAATGGGAATCGGCCTCCTCAGGTGGGAGAGAGAATTTCCTCTTCCCAACGGGAATCGATATCGAGCGATCACAGGCAAACTTCTTTAGTTCTGATACGACGCCTGTGATGAGCTATTCCCCGAATGCGTTCGGCTTGTTTGATATGGCGGGCAATGTGTATGAATGGTGCCAGGATTGGTACGCCTACAATTACTATGATGCTTCGGCTTTGGAGCCGATGGATCCTATGGGCCCTCCACAGGGCGTTTACCGTGTTCTTCGAGGCGGATGCTGGAAAAGTTTGAAAGACGATTTGCGCTGTTCTCATCGCCATCGAAACAATCCTGGTGCCGTCAATGGAACATACGGATTCCGCTGCGCTGCCGACGTCTCATGAAATCTGTCCTTTTCGTTTGTATGGGCGTTATTTGCCGCTCTTGTGCGCTCGGAGCCCGTTTAAGACGTTGTACTACCTTGTGGTGGTGGAAATGGTCC
>CAZFWE010000065.1:6395-7709 GCA_964522685.1 uncultured bacterium
GGCCAATATTTGCCGCTCTTCTGCGCTCGAATCCACTTTAAGGCATTTGGTCGTACAGCGGGGAAAAGAACTCTATACTACCATGTCGTAATGGAAATGATCCTCGATTCGTGCGAGGGAATCTTGTAAAAAATCTTCTCTTAAATCCCTCTTTTTGGATATCCTCCTCATGGCGAAAATACCCGGCTCTCCCTTAAGCGCCGGGGTTTCCCCTGGAGGATGGATGAAATTAATCTTGTGTAAGCCGAGAGGCTTTTGCGCTGGGGTCGAGCGGGCGATCGATACGGTTAAACGAGCTCTTGAACTTTGGGGCGCGCCGATCTATGTGAAGCATGAAATCGTGCATAACCGGCATGTTATCGAAGATTTAAAGCGGCGAGGCGCGATCTTCGTCGAAGAGATCGCTGATGTTCCTGAAGGCGCCCGAGTAATCTATTCCGCACATGGGGTTTCTCCCGCAGTCCGCAAAGAGGCGAAGGCAAGAGGGCTTATCGAAATTGATGCAAGCTGCGGCCTTGTGACAAAAGTCCATTCGGCAGCGAAGCGGTTTGCAGAGAAGGGCTATCACATTATCCTCATTGGACATCGGAAGCATGTAGAGATCATTGGAACCAAAGGCGAAGCGCCAGAGGTAACGACGGTGGTCGAGTCGATCGACGAAGTGGAAAAACTCCCGTTCGGCCCCGATGCTAAACTTGCCTATTTGACTCAAACAACTCTTAGTCTCGACGATGTAAAAGAAATTTCAGACGCCTTGATCCGTCGGTTTCCGAAGATCGAAACGTTGCCTAGTTCGTCCATTTGCTATGCGACGACGAATCGCCAGATGGCCCTCCGCGATATCTCGGGAAAAATCGATCTTGTTTTGGTGATCGGCGATCTGAAAAGCTCTAATTCCAACCGCCTCCGCGAAGTGGCGGAGAGAAGAGGTATTCTCGCTTTTTTGATCAATGGGCCGGAAGAGATCAAGTCAGAGTGGTTGAAAGGTGTATCTGCGATCGGAATGACGGCAGGAGCTTCGACGCCAGAAGAGATCGTCCAGGCTTGCGTAGAACGGCTCCGCAAATTGGGCGTCTCGTCGATGGAAGAGGCCGTTTTCGTCGAAGAAAACGTCTTTTTTCAATTGCCTAAGCAGGTATTAGAGCCGGAACGACTCTAATCACCAAAATCAAAGGATCGTTTATGTGAGAACTGCTTCTTTATTGGGAAGAAAATCTTGCGTTCCATAGATGTTCAATGATTCGAGTGGCTTGTTTTCTTGATACAAATGGCAGGCTACTTTGTGTTTATCCCCGATCTGAATCAGCGGGGGAG
>CAZFWE010000066.1:0-7705 GCA_964522685.1 uncultured bacterium
GGATTGCGTCCGATCTTTTGTTTCCGCTCGACGATTTCAAAAACTCCAAAATCGCGAAATTCCAATCGATCGCCTTGGGAAAGGGTATCCGTCATAGCGTCGAGGAAAGCCTGGATCACATTGCGAACATCATTTGGATGCAGGCCTCTTGCTTGAGAAATGTTTTGAATCAACTTCTTTTTAGTGATCGTCGCCATGCTTAGGCTCCTTCCTTCAGTTATCGGTATTGTCTTATCTGGGGTGTTTTCAGACAAGCTGTTTATCTCCTTATTTGAGTTATCGAAGCCATGAAGCCCTCGAATGAACCAAACTCAAATTTTCTCCCAATGATGCAAGTCGTATT
Source organism: uncultured bacterium (assembly GCA_964522685.1). GTDB lineage: Bacteria > Chlamydiota > Chlamydiia > Chlamydiales > SM23-39 > CAITMJ01. The sequence goes on from CAZFWE010000066.1 coordinate 344, forward strand.
CACTTTCACTTAAGGGAATTAAAGAGTTATAAATAATCATTGTCGATTATTTTTTAAATAGAATTTAGCAAAACCCGAACCAAGATGCGTTTTTTTTTGCCTGCGCTCATGATGAGATACACTCCGTCGACAAGATTCTTTTTCGAAAGAATGAATGCGGGATCTTCCACGCGCTCGTTGTTAAGATACGCCCCCCCATTTTTAATGAGGCGCATCGCTTCCCCTTTGCTCGGCAAGAGGCCGATTTTAACCGCGACATCCACATATTTTTGATTGATTACTTCGCTTTTATTCAATTCGGTGCATCCCATATCCTTGGCAAGCTCCCTCAACGTCGTTCCATTCAGCGTCGCATTTGCTCCTGGAGCCATCCCTTCGGTCACTCGAAGCGCCGCGGTCAAGCCCTCTTCGCCGTGCACGAAACGGGTTACTTCAGAAGCGAGGAGTTTTTGGGCCGAGTTCGGGACGTAATCAGGGGTTTTCATTCGCTGTTCGAGGGCATCGATTTCCTTAATGGAGAGAAAGGTGAGCATCTTGAGTAGCCGGATGACATCCGCATCGGGAATTCCGTAGAGATATTGAAAAAATTGATAAGGAGTCAGCTTATCGGGAGAAAGCCAGATCGCACCGCTTTCGCTCTTGCCGAATTTTTTTCCGTCGCTGCGAGTGAGAAGTGGGAATGTCAATCCGAAAAGTTGCGGCCCTCCGAGTTTGCGGTTGAGTTCAGTGCCGGCGGTGATGTTGCCCCACTGATCGCTTCCACCCATTTGTACCGTAACGCCGTGATGAAGATTGAGATAATGGAAATCGTAGGCTTGCAAAATTTGATAGCTAAACTCTGTGTAACTGATCCCCTCTTCGGAGTTCAAGCGATTGCGCACCATTTCCTTCGCAATCATCGTTCCGACGCGGAAATGTTTGCCGATATCGCGTAGGAAATCGATGAGCGAAAAGCGAGAGAACCAGTCATTATTATCTAAAATAACCGGCTTTGGTCCCACATCGATCGGAAGAATCTTCTCAAAAAACGAACGGAGAGATCGGATATTTTGATTGAGGACTTCCTCGTCCAATAAAGGACGTTCTACGCTTTTACCGGATGGATCGCCGATGCGCCCGGTGGCCCCTCCCAGAATGGCGTAAGGAGTGTGGCCAAATCTTTGGAACCAAGCAAGACCCATAATTCCGACGAGATTGCCGAGATGGAGACTATCTGCCGTAGGATCGAACCCGACATAAACCTTTAAGGGGTGAGAGGCTGCTTTGTGGAATTCCTCGCTCGTAATCGATTCGATGAATCCGCGCTCTTGAAGGCACTCAACGATATTTTCTTTCATAGCTAATCATGATAAAAAACATATCGGTTTTAAGCAACAGGCGATGTATTTAAGTTCTTCAAATGGAGTTCCATTGCTTCTTTATTCTGCTGAAATTCCTGCTTGACCCTATCCATCACGGCTTTCACCTTTGGACCGGCTGTCATTTGGACACCTTCTCCCTGCGCAAAAAGGCGAAGCGGCTTTCCCCCTTCCGCAATCCGAGTCCGGAGCGTTGTATTTCTGTGGTATTGGCTTTTGATTTTTTCCTTGACCTCGTCGATCACTTCCCGACTCATCAATTTCTCTTCTTCAATCCAACGAGCCAAGAGCTTCTGCCGGGCTCTTTTGATCCGGTCACTTTCTTTAGCAATGCGTCGGCTAGGGATTTTTTCATCGATCATGAGTGGGGTTCCTCCTGGGAAAGTCCTTTGGCATTCAAAAAAATAACCAGAATTGGTTTAAAATGCTATTGTTATTAAAAAAGGCAGCTCCAAGAGTAGGGATTATGAGTATACAAGAAGGAAAAAGAGCGGCTGGGCGAAAGGCTGCTGATTGGATCAAAAATGGACAAATCGTAGGACTTGGGACCGGTTCAACGACCTCCTATTTCATCGAAAGCCTAATCAAGCGTTGCGAGCAAGGACTTAAAATTACCGCTGTCTCGAGTTCCCACGCATCAGCGGAACAGGCTCGACAAGGCCGGCTAGAAGTTCTCGACATCAATGAAGTTCCCCATATCGACATCACCGTCGACGGCGCTGATGAAATCGATCCCCAGAAGCGAATGATCAAAGGCGGCGGCGGTGCTCACGTCCGAGAAAAAATCCTCGCATCAGCCTCCGATGAACTGATCATTATCGTCGATGAGACGAAAACAGTTCCAGCTCTTGGCCGGGCGAAGCTTCCCGTCGAGATCCTTTTTTACGGCTCTCCTTCGACTCGCCGAAAACTGGAAAAACTCGGCTACCAAGGACGCTGGCGCAGGAACGAAGACAAATCCATGTTCATTACAGAAAACGGCAACCTCATCTTCGATATAGCTTTTGAACTACCCCCTCCCGTTCCCGAACAAGACCACGAGAAAATAATCCATGTTCCCGGGGTCGTCGACACGGGATTTTTCTTCGGCTATGCGGGGCGAGTGGTCATCGGCTACGGCGACGGATCGATCAAAATCATCGAATAATTCTTGAAATATCTTGCAAAAAGAAGTAAGTTCTATGTTCTTATGAATCAGAAAACGATCCCTTCAAAAACGAAAGCCATCTTCACCGTGCTCAATGACAAAGGGCTCCATACCCGCCCTTCGACAGAAATCGTCAAATGCGCTGCTAACTTCGATGCGCAGATCACCTTGACTTACAAAGACGAGCAAGTCAACGCGAAATCGCTTTTAGGCATCCTCTTCCTCGCTGCGGAGCGCGGTGCTAAAATCACCGTCGAAGCCGAAGGCCCCGAGGCTGAGGAAGCGGTTGCCGCGATCTTAAAACTCGCCAAGAACCGCTTTCACATTAAGTATTAGAGACCTATCCTCCTTTCTTGGAGGTGCAATAACAGTTTATTCAAGTTGAGCTGCTTCGGCAGCCGCAAAGCCTGATTCAAATCCAGGCGGCCTCCTTTCTTTATTTCATTCCAATATTCCACACTAAAAATATTAATACAAAACAAAAAATTAACCAACTCATACATAACAACATAATAACGATATAATAAATGGTTTATATAAACAAAACAAAGAGATATAATTAAATCTTCTAAAAAATAAGAGGATTTATGACTTTAAAAATTTCACATTATTCTTGTAATGCAATAGCTGAGGAAGTTTTTGGACTCTTCGGAAAATCTAATGGAAAAACAGTCTCAGATAGAATTAATTTTGAGAACTTCGAAGAAAAAAAATATAGCGTTTCTATAGCAACAGAGAAACCATTCTTCCTTGCATCTCGCTTCATTGAAAGAGAAATTCTCATTGAAAATCAAATAAAAACTGTTTGGATCAATATAAATAGCTTCAAAAAACGTTTTAGTGGTGATTCAAGGGCTGCTGTTTTTTTAATGAATACATTGCCTGGAAAATTCATTCCGGGATTGAAAGTCCATTTGTCTACTGCGAATTCTAACAATCGCTTCTCTCATTCAGACTCTAACATTTTCTCAGATACTCATTTCCTCATGGGTCAACGCCCTGTCTTTGACAGAAACTCATCAACGGATTCAAATTCAACTCAAATTTTCCAAGCTAGCCGAGCCCCTTCTTCAAAGGATGAGGCTGATCACACACCTCACCCCCGGAAGGAAGATTCCTCTCCTAAAGATTCTAGCGATAGCTCCGCCTCTGGTTCTTTCTCACTGAGTGATGTCCCTCTCTATGACACAGCTTCAAAGGGTAAAGACACAGATTCAAAGGATAAAGCTCCTAAGGATTCTGGCCATCGCTCCGTGTCTGATTTTTTTCCAAAGGATGCCGCCCCTCTGCATGATCTAAACCCTCTGAAGAGTTTAGAATTAACTTCGACTTCTTCGTGCAGTTTAGATTCAACTTCATCTTTCCAAGCTAGCAGAGCCGCTTTTTCAATAAATCCATTAATCAAAGGGAATCGAGTCGATCTCATACAAGACACCATTCGAAGATACTCTCCCCTCTCTTATGTTTCAAACATTGCTAAATACTGCTACATTGCGGATCTGGAAGCATCTAGGCTACCTCCTGGAACAAGCGCTAAAATCGCGGCAAAAAACCATTATTTGGATCGATCCATCCTCATTGGACCTACGGGAAAATTCTTATTATTGACCCATGTCCAGAAAGGACAGGATTATGAAATTGGAAATGGCGCCTATAAAAAAGCTAAATTGGCTGTAAACCTGGATACGGGGCAAATAAAAACTGTAACTATTGCCAAGAGGTCCAATCTTAAACAAAACAGAAATTGGGAAATTGCAAAAGAAACGCTATCCAATGAATTAGAAATGACAATTCAAGTCGGCAAGAACAATAAAGATGTAGTTCATTTGGATTTTGGCCACCAATCAAATCAAACAACAAATCCAGAAACTGGAAAAATAATATCAGAAGAAAAACATTATTTTATTATGGATTATTGCGATGACGGAGATCTTTTTGATAGGAAGTGGGGTTCAAGTGAATTCGAACAACATCAATGGACGCTTGAAATTGCAAGAGGCCTAGCAAACATGCATCAACAAGGCATTCTTCATCGAGATGTGAAACCCGGAAATATTTTCCTCCAAAAAGGCCATGTAAAAATTGGCGATTTAGGATTTGCTTGCACAACCAAGGAAGCTGAAACGAACAACAGACCCGGAACCGCAGCATATATGGCTCCAGAGTGTTTGAATCGGAGACAAACATCAATCAAGTCTGATGCATGGTCCTTTGGATGTGTCGTCTTTGAACTCTTTGTTCGAAACAAGCAGCGATTTTGCCTGAATACTTCCGATGAATTCAAAGGAGATCAAGTAAGCGTTGATCAGCGGATAGACAGAAAAGACTCGAAAGGAAACTATTTGATTCTGAACCCTGAATGCAGAAAACTATTAAAAGGATTGCTTACTTTAGATCCTGAGCGGCGCATGACTGTCGAAGAATTTTACGAAAAATTCAGCCAGATTCCAACTCCTGAGTAAAAGCTCTCTCAGCAATCACCTCGGGCCCAACGGCCCGAGGCAATTTAATTTCCTCATTCTAAATTCTTCTTGAGCTCTTTCACGAGATATCCGAAGCGCTTGAGCGCAGCCTCGATCGGAGCACTGGTGGTCATATCCACGCCCGCTTCCTGAAGAAGATCGAGAGAGTATTTGCTACCGCCGGATGAAAGGAACCGGAGATAACGCTCTCGCGCCTCAGGCGATTGAAGCACTTGTTCATAGAGCGCCATCGCAGCGGATACGCCGGTGGCATATTGATAGACGTAGAAGTCGTAATAAAAGTGGGGAATTCGAGCCCATTCGACTTCGACTTCCGAATCCATAACGAATAGCGACCCATGGTACTCGCGCATTAGATCGGCGTAGATGCCGTTGAGAAGAGATGGCGTTAAAGGCTGCCCTTGTTCAGTAAGCTTATGGATTTTCAGCTCGAATTCCGCAAAGAGCGTCTGGCGAAAAAGCGTAGCGCGGATCCGGTCGATCTGATCGTTGATGAGATACGCCCTCTCTTTCTTCGTCTTCGCTTGTTTCATGAGATGATCGATCAGGAGCTGTTCATTGAAGGTGGAAGCGACTTCTGCCACGAAGAGCGAGTAGTGGGCGTAGATGTATGGCTGTGATTTCCGACTGAAAAAGCTATGCATGCTATGGCCCGCCTCATGCGCAAGAGTCATCGTATCATAGAGCGTACCGTGGAAATTCATGAGAATATAAGGCATGCTGTCGTAGCATCCGCTCGAATAAGCCCCTGAACGCTTTTTGGCGTTTTCGAAGGGGTCGACCCAACGGTCTTGCAAAAGCCCTTTGCGGAGTGCCTCTTGGTAATCCTTTCCAAGAGGGGCGACTGAGTCTACTACCGCTTGGCAAGCCTCATCATAGGTCAGTTTCATGTTCGCTTCTTCGACAAGCGGCGAAGAGAGATCATAGGCATGCACTTCGTCGAGCTTTAAGATCGATTTTCGAAGAGCCAGGTACTCTTCCATGAGCGCGCGCCCTTTCTTCACTGACTCTACGAGTTGGTAGATGACTGAAGGATCTATCCGGTTGGAAAAAAGCGATGCGGTTACGCAGTCTGGAAAATTTCTCGCTCGCGCATTGAATAAATGCGTCTGCGTTTGCCCTTGTAAGAGTTCGCAAAAGGTATTGACGTGGTTCTTGTATTCGAGATGCATGTTTAGCATAGCCGATTTGCGAAGCGCGCGGTCAGATGAATGGGTCATGGTCCCATAAGTCCCATGCGTGAGAGGATGTTCGTTCCCTTTCGAATCAACAGCTGGCTTAAAGGTCATGTCCGCGTTGTTGAGAGCGGCAAAAGCTTTGGACGAAGCTTCCAATGCTTTTCCGGAAAGAGCTAAGAGCTCCTCTTTGTCAGAGGAAAGCGTGTGAGGACGCATCCGAAGGATTCGTTCAAAATGAAAACGGTAAGACGCTAGAGACGGCTCATCAATAAGGCGCTGGATCGCCTGATCAGACAAGCTGAGAATTTCCGGCTCTAGCCAAGAGGTCTCCATGTGGAAATCGTGATTGATCGAGCTGATAAGACCATAGTTGCGCTTGAACTCATCGTTGCCTAAATCCTCATCGAGGCGGAGGTGCGCATAAGTCGCAAGCTTGGACAGTTTGCGATTTAAAGAAAGGTAATGATGCATAAATTCACCGAGCGCCTTTGGATCGGCGAGTTTGCCTTGGTAAGATTTCAGCTCAGGCCAGCGAGGCGAGGCCTCTTTTCCTTGGACAGCTGATAAATCTTGCATCCAAAGGGAGGGATCTGAATAGAGCGCTTCAATATTCCATTTATTTTTTAACGGAATCTCTGATCGAGCAGGGGGCATAGAATTGTCCTTGTTGTTGATTATCAGTGAATTAGAAAAAACATCGCCGGGAACCAAGAAAACCGCCGACAGAAGTGTTAGCAATCGAGCTACCAATCTGCTAAATTTGGTTGCGAAAAATGTACTCATTGGTTATATTCCTTTGTAGATTTAGTAACTTACGGAGAAATCCTATGACCCAGCAAACACAAAAAAAACTTGCACTCAAACCCCTTGGCAATCGAGTGATCGCCCAGCGTCTAGAAGCGCAAGAAACCATGAAGGGCGGAATCATCCTGCCTGATTCAGCGAAGAAAAAGCAAGAAACTGCAAAAGTCGTCGCTGTAGGACCCGGAAAACGCCTAGAAAACGGCGAAATTCTGCCAGTCTCTTTACAAATCGGCGACATCATCCTGATGGATAAATATTCCGCGCAGGAAGTGACGATTGATGACGAGGAATACATCATCCTCAAAGCTGATGATATCATTGCAACCATTGAAGAATAGGAGTATCTGAACTATGGCACCTAAAAACATTAAGTTCAAGGAAGACGCTCGCCA
>CAZFWE010000067.1:0-7663 GCA_964522685.1 uncultured bacterium
GACGAAGGAAACAGCTCTGAAGGCATATGAGGAATTTTTGAAACTATACACAGCGGAATTTACCAAACGATGAATAATAGCCTTCTGTTCTTTCATAAATGCCCCTAGCTTCAAAGCCGTTTCATCATAGGCAAGGTTTTCATTAATGCTATCCAGCGATCGAATAATTTCCCGCCATTTAGGCGAATAGGTTTCTTTTCTGATTCGATCTTTGATTGATTGGGGCACATTCAATTCATGAACCTGGTTCAACGTTTTGCCTAAAGTAACCCACTGATCATCCGTTAGATGACAGCAAAATCCATTCTGTCCATCGATAAATGGATACACAATAAGAGTAAAATCGTTGATATAATGAGTTAGCTTACCATCTATTGTTTTGATAGGGGGAATGATCTGTTGGATGCCAGCTGTCTGTAGAAATGCTAATAGCGTAACGCTGATATCAGTATGATGACCTCATTTTAGCTTTACGAAATAAGATTTTTCTTCATGCGTCTCTGCCTTATATACAGACGCATTCATATCTGCACCTATAGGAAGGAGAATCAGATTGCTAACTCCGATGCCGTAATTGGTATCCAAGCAATCAGTAAGGTCGGGTTTATCAGTTTTTTTCTTCATGAATATTGCTTATCACTTAGTCGAAAAAATTTTCAAGAAACTGACGATTATATTGGTAAAGACGAGAAGCAGTGTTCGACCACGTTCCACATTTAACCGTGAATCCAATAGTTGCTATTGCTTTATTTAAACGTAGGAAAGGAGCAAGATACAGATAGTCAGGTACTGGGCGAACGCTCGCATACCCAGCTAATAATGTCTTTATACCATTTGGGTTGTTTGACCATTCTCCATGTTCTAAGGTGCACAGATCTTCCTCAGCAAAGCTCGCACGTGCTCCAGCCCAATCAATAATTCCCTTAAGCTTACCTTCATGGACAATGATATTACCAGGACGAAAGTCTCGATGTACAACACAAGGACCATCTACAGCAGTTAAAAGGTTGAGGTTTGCTTTATAGTAATCGAGACATTGCTGAATTAAGCTCATAGGTAAGTTAGGTCTGCACTCTTCTAAACCTTCCTCAAACTTCAAAGTAAGATAAGAACGAGGATCAACAGTTAAATTATCTTGTATTGGATCTCCGTAGCCTGGCAAACGATTAAGATGGATAATCGCAAGACAGCGGCCAATTTCATATGCGAGTAATTCTGTAAGGTCTTCTGTTTTAATAAGTAAGCCTGGAAGATATTCCATCAGTATAGCACCATGTATTCCGTCTGTCGGGTCTATAAGTTGGATGATTTTTGGTACTGGTAAAGTTTCAGCAAACTGTTTTAGGAAGAGGATTTCTCTAAAGTAATCTTTAGGCCGCTCAGAGATTTTTAAAATGAACTGCTCACCATTAAGTTTTGTAATTTTGTAAACAGTAGCAACCATTGCATCTTCGTGATCGATCAAGGAGAAAGTTGCGTTTTGAAGATTTAAAAGTTGTTGGTATTCGTCAATATGAGCTTTTCCACTGTAGAGAGGCCTTTTCATTGCACTCGTTCTCCTGCTCTTATTCTCCAGGAAGACCCAGAAATCCCAAATTCCAAATCAGCAATGCCATTTTTCTTTGCAATTTTTATCACTTTATCTTTGAGGGCTAGATTGATTTTGTTAATCAATGGATCACCAATTTCATTCGATACTTGAATTGAATCATCAAAATTGACCAGAGTCATGTGTAATCCTGCCGAAATCGGTTTATTATCCATAAATAGATTCGGGCGATCTTCAAAAATTAAATTTGCAATGATAAAAGAATTGCCATTTGAGCTTTTTGTTAAAACAACTTCTGAAATTTTGAATTTCCATTCAGGTTTAATGATTGAGCTATATCTGGCTGCTACATTTTCTATGCTGGGAGCAACATCACATCTGTCGAAGAGATTTTGGCATACTTGTTTCAAAGTTTCTGAACTACAAAATCCCCTTGATTGAGTATATAACAAAGTGGCATGCATTTCCTCGCCAATTCCAGGTCTACTTTTTTCCATAAAATGTGACAGTTGTATTTCTCCAGCTTGCTTTTTGAGGAATATCTTTGCATTATGAGAGCAAGAATCAATACTGATGTTAATAAATTCTCTTAATACGTTTTTGACAATATTATTTATTTCATTAATTCCGATGTAATCAGGCCCATTTTCCTCTTCAAAATGAATTTTGCCTCCGATGCGCCATTCCAGATTTTCTCTATTTACTAATTTATTGCTTTCGCTAGAGAAATCATTTGTAGCTGCTGTTAGTGCTGGTAAACCAATTACTAAACTTAGAATCAAAAGTAGAGCAGTTTTTTTTATTTTTGTGGCGGTCATTAAATACCTCGAGATGTGAACATTAAGACGATCATAGGATGTGGTTTAGGTTCTGGGATTATTTTAAGAGCTTTTTCAAATTGGCCATGTGAATATTGGCTAACGACCTTATCCCAAAATTCTATCGCTGCTGTGTTTTCTGGTATTTGAGAAGTTTCCCATATACCTGGAAACTGATTGAAGACTTGCTTGGCCACGTTGCCTCCAACACCTTTCCCTTGAAATTTAGAAACAATGAAAAACTCCCCAATATTCCAATCTACATTAGGTGTACTACCGACTTTATTAACCAATACAAATCCTGCTAATTCGTCATTCACTCTGATAAAAAACGCATGACGATCTGTTTGTTCACAATAAGAACTAAGATCGATGCACTCAAATAGGCCATTGGCAGGAACTTCCCAAGTAGGTAGAAAGCCACAATACTTTGACATTTCATAGACATAGAAACGACCAAGATTTTGAACTATGGCCTTATCTTCCTTATGGGCTCGAACAAGTTTAATATCTGAAAGAGGTTGATACGCAGGAAGTTCTAAAAGGGCATATTCGCCATCTTCCCCAATGCCTTTTTCAATTTCACGCCACTTATTCTTTAGGTAAAAAGCAAGGGCATCTTGATTTTTTAGCACACACTTCAATCTATAAGGGCGAGGTAACCAGGCAAAAAGATTTCTTATTAATAAAGTCCCTACTTCCTTTTTTTGGTAATCAGAAGAGACAAACAGATGATGAATAAACGGATGGGCATCTTTTTCCCAAACTGAAATGAAACCAATAATCTCTCCACCGTCCAGCTCAGCCACAAAAACAGTTTCGCCTTCAGTGGCATTTATATAGTCTGTGAGTTTGAATTTATCCGATCTTTCCCAGTGGAAAGTTTGCTGACGTGTAACTAGAAATAGTTTTTCCAATTGTGGGATATCGGTCTCTTTTGCTTTCCGAATTTTCATTACAACCTTCTAAAAGTATTATCTCATTCGAGGGAATTATAGCAGAGATTGTAATCTCCTTCATTCAATTTCAGCAGGAATTGCACTAAATGAAGCTGAGTTGGATGTGAAAAACGCAAAAGGAGTGGAATCCTGACAAAAGTTCTGACATAATGCCATGTGATTTGTGTGTATGGCGAGTATGTCAGAACGAAAACTATTGATTTCGAACGAGTTAAAAAAGTGGGGCAACCTGGACTTGAACCAGGGACCGACGGGTTATGAGTCCTGTGAAAGGCACACTCGCCAAATCTAACATCACTCAATTCATCTTAAAATCATCAACTTACTAAGACAATCGTCCATTGTATCAAGATGGCGTTAAAGTTTCTTTTGTTGCGCTGGCTTGTGACATTTTTTGTGACAAATCTTCTCTTCCGAAAAAGTGTATGAATTTTCGGACCTCTTAAAGACAAGTTTCTGAAAAACAATGATTTAGGTTGTTTCTCCAGGGATTGGTTGGATACAACCTAAAACATCATCTCAAACTATAGGAGGATGACTACGATGAAAAAACTACCAGAACTTCAAGAAGAGCAAAACAGCTCAGAAAACATCCCAGTGATTATGCCTTACAAGCATTGGGAGAAATACTTTCAATTTCCGAGCACAGGCACTTTGAAATATTTGTTGCTGAGAAGAAAAGAGAACGGTTTTGACAAATGCGTGCGTCGCATTTCAGGACGACTCTACTTGGATGTCAAAGAGACGCTGCAATTTTTAAACAGCCAACGTGACGTATAAAACTCGGGACTCTCAATAAAGCTTGAGAGTCCAAGTTAAGAAATGAGATTCAAACATCGCAGCTGTTGATGGGAAGATCAGCGGCTGCCAACAAAAGAGATAATGATGATAAGTACTTTACCCGAGGATACCACATTTTCCAAAGAAAATCATTCAAAATTTCCTAATACAGAGAAGCAAGCTCAGGAGATGGAGTCGAGCTTCAAAGAAAAGGCTGAGACCGTTGACAAGTCTCATTCTCCACTCATTACACTAACGGCCAGAGAGCTTCTTAACCGCAATATTCCACCTAGAGAATTTATCTTGCATCCCTGGTTGCCTGAAGCGGGGCTTACAATGGTCTTTGCGCCTCCTGGAGTAGGAAAGACCTATCTCTGTCTAGCCACGGCAATCGTTATTTCAACTGGAGGACAGCTCTTTGATTGGGAAGTGTCGAAAGCAAGAGAGGTTTTATATGTTGATGCGGAAATGCATGAAAAGGATCTACAAGATCGATTAAGGAAGCTCTCTGGGGATATTCCTAACGATCGTTTGCGCTTTATAAATGGAGGTTGGCAATCGTCTAACAACACTGTGATCCCAGATATTTCACGAAAGGAAGGTCAGAAAATAATCGAAGATCAAATCAAAGATGCAAAGGTGCTCATACTAGATAACTTGAGCACCCTCAGTAGGTCTGGAAGGGACAATGAAGCGAGCTCTTGGATGAGTATTCAAGAGTGGGGCATTCATCTCCGACATAAGGGGATTGCAGTAATTTTTGTGCATCATGCTGGGAAAACTAAGAGTGAAGGAGGAGATCCTGTGCAGAGGGGCACCTCAGCACGTGAAATCGTATTAGAATCAACTCTCTGTTTGAAGAGACCAAAGCAATACTCCGAAGAAGATGGTTGTGTTTTTGAAGTCAAATTCCCTAAGTCGAGGGGATTTTACGGGAAAAATGCTGAGTCTTTTGAAGCTAGATTAGAAGAAAAAAACGGACGATTTATTTGGCATCATAAGCAATTGAAAGAAAGAAATTATGATCTAATAGTCGATCTATACAACGATGGGATTACCAATCAAAGGGCGATAGCTGAAGAACTTGGAATCAGCCAGCAGGCGGTTTCCAAGAGCTTAATGAAAGCGAAAAAGGAAGGTGATATCCAGTGAGTCCCGCTGTGTTGAGTCGTAAGGCCTACAACTATGTGCGTTTTGCTAAGACAAAAAATGGTTGTATTTCAGCACTTTTCTGTTTGAAACCATTTGATTATCAGAGAGATGTGCATACAACCGACAGGTTGTATTTGGATGGAATTTCACAACCGCTTCTTTCTATCAGGGTTTTGGTTGTGGAAACGGTTGTAAGTGGTTGTGCTCTCTCTATAGAAATGAAGATGAATTCATGGTTGTGCCAGGTTGTGAGGCAAGTCTTATGCTACTTGGTTTGATCCATCAAATGGGTATAAATCCGAAAAGGGTATCTTCCACGAAAGGAGGGGAATACAAATCAGCTTGTCCATCCTGTGGAGGGGAGAATCGATTCACTATACAGCCAGCTCGAGATTATTATATTTGCAGACAATGCAATTGTAGTGGCGATTCTATTCAATTCTGCCGTGATTTTCTGAATTTGTCTTTCCATGAGGCGTTGGAAAAAATTGGTGCTCAGGATAGGAGGCTTTTCACTGTCCACAGAGACAGGATTTCCCCTCCAACATTGAGACAAGCCTCTATGTGTTGGATAGAGAAAGCTACAGAATTTGTGGAAGCTACTCATCAACGCTTGATAGCTGACTCGGTTTATTTGGGAAAAATGTTTAAAGAACGAGGGCTAAAGGAAGAAACAATACGGACTTATCGCTTGGGATTTAATCCTGTAAATCGATTCTTTAAGCGTCCCGAATGGGGTCTAGAAGAAAACCAAGAATCTCGTAAGATTTGTCTTCCAATGGGACTTGTGATTCCTGCCTTTGATTTTCTTGCAAGCGATAACGCTCCAATTCATAAGATTAAAATTCGACGCTCTGATTGGAAAGAGGGAGATAAATATAGCAAATATCAAGAAGTAACTGGTGGTTCCAATGTGCTCCCCTTTTATGGGCTAAGAATGAATCAAATCGCTCTTATGCTCGAGTCGGAGCTAGATGCGATGGTATGTATTCAAGAAATAGGTGACACTTGTAGTTGTATTGCACTCGGAGGTGTCTCTAAAGAGCCTGATATCAACACTGTTGAATGGTTGAGCACGAGGAAACTCATTCTTTATAGCCTTGATTGTGACGAGGCAGGTCGCAAACGATATGACTACTGGCGGGCTAGATTCCCTAATCTTCGAGCATGGCCTGCCGATTCCAATAAATCACCAGCAGATTCCTTTGTCAAAGATGGCATCAATTTAAAAGAATGGTTTCTTGCAGGCGTTTCTTATTGGCTGCAATCGATGTCTGATACGAAAGATTAGGGTATACCCTAAATTCACAATAGAGAACATGTCAGAATAGGGTTATTTTTCTGTATTTATTGACATGTTTGCAAGTATGTCTTAGACTCTTTCCTTTCGTTTGAGGAGAAACAATGAAAGGACAAAAAATAGGCTACGTCAGAGTGAGTAGCATCGACCAGAATCCAGAACGGCAATTAGAAAATATTCAATTGGATCGCATTTTCACCGATAAGGCATCTGGTAGAGATATTCAAAGACCTCAACTCGAAGCCTTGCTGACTTTTGCAAGAGAAGGAGACGTTGTGGTGATTCACTCTATGGATCGTTTGGCAAGGAACTTAGAAGACCTGCGACAGATTGTAAAGACTTTAACAGGGCGAGGGGTTCGTGTTGAATTCATAAAGGAGTCTCTTACATTTACTGGGGACGATTCCCCAATGGCTAATTTATTACTCAATGTGATGGGAAGCTTTGCTGAGTTTGAGCGCTCTTTGATTCGAGAGCGTCAAAAAGAAGGAATTGCCCTCGCTAAGCAGCGTGGTGTTTACAGAGGCAGAAAACCAGCTCTATCAGACGAACAAATTGTCGAATTAAAAGGCCTTGTTCGTACAGGGATACCCAAAACCAGGGTTGCTAAGGATTTTGGGATTACGAGGGAAACGGTCTACCAATACCTAAAAAATCCTTGATAAAATGGGTAGTTTTGGTCTATGATTGTCAGTTATATACAATATTTCATAGCTAATTAATATCAATATTGATATAATCAGGAGAAAGAATGGATGAGAGTCAGCCTCCCCGCCCTGTACTATGGATAGCGTCTGCAAAGAGGGATCTCTTAGAGATGCCGTCTGATGTGATAGACGATTTTGGATTTGGATTATACCAGGCCCAAATCGGAGAATACCCAGATATAGGGAAGACTTTGAGCGGATTCGGGAGCGCAAATGTTATAGAGCTGGTCCAGGATCACAAAGGCGATACGTTTAGAGCGGTCTATACAGTTCGATTCTCAGAAGTGGTTGTTGTGCTGCATGCTTTCCAGAAAAAGAGCAAAAAAGGTAGCGCAACCCCAAAGCAAGATATGGATTTGATTCACTCAAGGCTCAAGCTAGCTGAGGAATTGTACAAG
>CAZFWE010000068.1:0-7643 GCA_964522685.1 uncultured bacterium
CTCTCTTTACGGTGCCCGTCTTCGAACTGAATGGGGCCGAAACGCTTCGGTTTCTCAAAGAAAAACGGATCCCTATTGCGGCAGCAACGCCTTCCGCGAAAATCGAATATACGGAAGCTGATTTCAAGGTTCCCGTTGCGATCGCAGTCGGGACCGAGCAATACGGACTTTCTGCCGCCTGGATGAAGGAAGCGGATATCCAAGTGCGCATCCCCATGTTCGGAATCGCCGATTCTCTCAACGTCGCCTCGGCGACAACTCTGGTGCTTTATGAAGTCGTCCGACAGCGAAAATCCTGACATTCTCTTTTGCGATAACCACATCGTCATCGCTTTCAAGCCGGCGGGATGGCTTACTCAACCGGATGATACCAAACGATCCGATCTCGAATCGTTCGCTAAAGAATGGGTGAAGCAAGAATTCAAGAAAACAGGAGCTGTTTTCCTCCATTGCATCCACCGATTGGACCGGCCGGTTTCGGGGCTGGTTCTTTTTGCCAAAACCTCGAAGGCGCTTACGCGCTTGAATGAGGCTTCTCGCGCGAATGAAATTCGGAGATGGTATATCGCTGAAGTCGAGGGGATTTTGCTCCAAAAGAGCAGCGTTCTTGAACATTTTCTCATTCACGGGGATCATCAAGCGATCATCTCCACATCGAAAAACACAGACGCTAGAAAAGCGCTTCTCACCTACCAAGTTTTGGCTCTCAAAGAGCATTCGACGCTGGTTCAAATCGAACTTCAAACGGGTCGCTACCACCAAATCCGCGCCCAGTTTTCCGCCATCGGCCATCCCGTCATTGGCGACACGCGTTACAAAGCTAAAGCCAGTTTAGGGGAAGGAGGGATCCTCCTTTCTTGTACCGATCTAAAATTTTCCCATCCCGTCACGCGCGAGGAAATGGCCTTTCACTCCGAAGCGCCATTTTCCTAGGAGTCCTTGACGCTTTTTTGTAGACTCGTTATGAAGTGAAGAAAATAACGGTATAAAAAATGAAAAGAATTTTGTGTTTTCTCGCAGTTTTTTCCCAACTCCTTGCCGCTGATGATATCAGCGGATTTTGGAAAAGCATGAACGACGATACTGGTGTGATCCAATGCGTTGTAGCGGTCTATTCTTACGAAGAGAAATACTATGGCAGGATCATTAGCACGTACGACGCGGAAGGGAAGATGAAAGATAGCATCTATCATCCTGAAGATCGCGCTCCTGGCGTTTTGGGCAATCCCCCTTATTGCGGGTTAGACCTCGTTTGGGATTTGGAAGATAGCGGGGCGATATACAAAGGGAAAATCATCGACCCTCAGAAAGGAAATATCTATAATTCAGAGGTTTGGACGGATGATGGCAATCTAATCATCCGCGGCAAACTGCTTTTTTTCGGCCGCAACACGATTTGGTATCCGGTTTCAAAGGATGATTTTCCCGCGAAGTTTAAAATGCCCGATGTGTCGACGTTCATTCCCGTGATTCCTCAAGTCAACTGACTCGGAAAAACCGCGTGTCATCATCTTCCTTCGAAAGCCGATGACAAGGATTAGCCGAAAAGCACTTAAAATCAGGCACATAAATAAATCTTGAAAGCGGCCTGCAATTGTGTTAATATAAATCTATAACCTTTTGAAGGAGCCTAGTACAATGAGAAAATAAGTTTGAATCCAATCTGTAACTAAATAAATAAAGGATCAAACTTATGTCTCGGCTTCTTATTCAATTTTCACATCTTTTTAAATCTTTCGGCTCCTTTTCGTTATTCGACGATGTCTCTTTGTCGATCAACCAAGGGGAGATTTTTGCTCTTATTGGCGAAAATGGCGCGGGGAAAACGACGCTTTTACAGCTTCTGAGGGGCGCCGCTTTGCCAGATGCTGGCCATTTCAGCAGAGCTCCCCATTTGACCATTGGGTTTTTGCCGCAGGAGGTCTCTCTAGGATCCAGCGATATAAGTGCCAAAGCTTACATCGAAGAAGGAGCTCTCTCAGAACTAGAACGACAAATGACTGCCTGTTTGGATGATCCCGATCGCTTGGCTGAGTGGTCAGAGCTCCATGAGAGATACGAACAACTCGGCGGCTATCAACGCATGCCGATTGAGAAGGTTTTAAAGGGGTTGAAACTAGACGCTTCCTTGCTCGGGTCTCCTATGGCAACTCTCAGTAGAGGCCAAAAGGTTCGCGTGGCATTGGCTAAAGCGCTCATTGAGAATCCTGATTTGCTGTTACTCGATGAACCAACGAACCACTTGGATCTTGAAATGCTAGAGTGGCTCGAGGAGATGCTGAGAACTCGGCAGGGAGCTACGCTCATCGTTTCACACGATCGGACATTCTTAAATGCAACTTGTACCCGACTGATCGAGATTAAAAACGGCAAGCTGACCTGCTATGGCGGTAATTACGATTTTTATTTGGAAGAGCAGGGCCGGCTTCTAGACAGGCAAATGAAAATTTTTGAAGCGCAAGAAGAGGAGAGAGCTCTTTTAAAACAGAAAATCAAGGCCGTGACCTTCTTCAAAGGAAAGGCGCCTTTGTCAAAAGATCGTAACATCATGGCTTATGACAAAAGAGGTGAAAAGCATCAAAAGTCTCTACAGCGCAATTTGAATGTTTTAAAAGCACGGCTGGCCGAAATTGAGGCCAGTCTTCTGCCTCATCCAAAGCCAAAAAGCATTAAGGGGCTAAAATTCCTGTCAACCCCTCTCGCTTCAACCGTTGCGATCGAATTGGAAAACGTTTCCAACGCATTTGGTGAGAAACGATTCTTTTCTGGTTTTACTAAAATGATCTGCAAAGGTGATCGGATTGTCTTGACTGGCCCAAATGGCTCTGGGAAAACGACTTTGCTTCGATGCATTGCTGGCCTATTGCCCGTTGGTGCGGGCCAGATTCGATGTGCGCCAACTGCGAAAATCGCTTACCTGGATCAGGAAGTTAAATTGCTGCCGATGGAGCAAACGCCTCTTCAGTACTTTGAAAACAAATTTAGCTTATATGAAGAAGAGCTGCGGTGCGAATTGCATAAGGCGTCTATTGGTGGGTCTGAGCTCTTGAGTCGTCCATTCTCCACTTTGAGCGTAGGTCAAAGGAAACGCCTTATGCTGCTTTCTTTGATCCTGGAGAAGCCCAATGTCCTCTTGCTAGATGAACCCACTAACCATCTAGATTTCCTGACGCTGGAGACATTTGAAACAGCTCTTCTGAATTTTGAGGGCGCCATTTTGGCCATCTCTCACGATCCAACATTTATCGGGAAAATTGCTACTCAAGAGTGGTCACTGAAAGAGGTTTCCTGAACAACCCACGATAAATAGCTGGGATTTCCCTGGACAATATCGACCTGTAAAATCTCTGACACTTCATAGCTGCAGTGCGTTTGAATGTGGTTCTGGATCGCACCAAAATGCTTGAAGGTAGTCTTGAGAATGACTTTTACCTCTTGGCTTTCTTCAATTTTTCCTTCCCATCGATAGATTGATTCGACTTCGGGGAAAATGGATGCGCAGGCGATCAACCGTTGATCAAGTAATCCACGAATGATCTTTTTGGCCTCTTGTTTATCTCGGCATGTCCAGAAAATGTAGATCAACTTTGTTTGATGGGTCATCAGTTCTTCCTTATACCATTTATCAGAAATAATCTTCACAATCACAGGTGCCTTTTACCTGCGCGCGTTCGCCTTCACTCAAGTCGACTCATTGCCGAAAGCGCAATGAACTTCCGCAATCTGCACCGCATTGAGCGCGGCGCCTTTCAGAAGCTGATCACCAACGGCCCAAAATTCGAGCGTATTGGGCTGGCTCGGATCGATGCGGAAGCGCCCACAGAAGATTTCATCACAGCCTGTTGCATCAAACGGCGTGGGAAAGCGGTTCTTCGCTCTATCTTCGAACAAAATGACTCCCGGCATTGCCTTAACGGCAGCGATGGCTTCATCCAATTCGAATGGGTGGTGGAATTCGACATTCGCTGAAATGCTATGCGCTCGCAGCACCGGAACGCGCACGCACGTCGCGCTGAGGGCAATGGCTGAATCTTCGAGAATTTTTCTTGTTTCATGGAGCATTTTTAGCTCCTCTCCCACATAGCCGCTCTTGTCGAGTTCAGAAGTGTGCGGGAATACATTGAATGCGTAAGGGTAGGGGAGCATTGTGGAAAAATTTTGCCCCTGCAGCTTCGCGAGAGTCTCTTCTTGCAGGTGTTTGACGAGATGCGCGCCAGCGCCACTGGCCGCCTGGTACGTGGAGACGATGATTCGCTTGGTTTTATAGAGCCTATGGAGAGGAGCGAGCGGCATTGAGAGAATAGTCGCCGCACAATTCGGCGATGCGATGATGTTATTGTGATTTTTCATCGCGTGGCGGTTGATTTCAGGAATGATCAGAGGGGCCTTTTCTCGGAAAGCCGAACTCGAGTCGATGCATAAAGCATTTGTTTTTGGAATCCATTCTTTAGAAATGCTAGAGCCCGCCGCAAAAAAAGCGATATCCACATTCAGGGGCTCGAGGACTTCGAGAGGGATTTTTCCGCCGCGAAAAGGAATTGTTTTCCCAAGCGAGCCCAAAGAAGCGAAACAGCGGAGCGTTTTCACAGGGAAATTTCGAGTTTCCAAGAGTTTTATAATTTCACTTCCGACAGCGCCACTTGCGCCAATGACTGCAATTTGCATATTATGCAAGCCTAACACAAGGAGTCTCTATGAGAGAAGAAATTCTACAAGCGGTTGATGATAGCGTAAGAGCGATCGAAAGCTTGAGAAATTCAGAAGCGCTTGAATTTATCGAGAAGAGTTCAAAAATTCTCGCTGATTGTTTTCGACGAGGCAATAAACTTCTTGTGTGTGGCAACGGCGGTAGTCTTTGCGACGCAATGCACTTCGCGGAAGAACTGGCTGGGTTTTACCGCGAAAAACGGCCCGCACTTCCTGCGATCGCTCTTTCTGATCCTGGACTTCTCTCCTGCGTCGGCAACGATGTCAGCTACGAGTATGTTTTCTCTCGG
The DNA here is from genome assembly GCA_964522685.1 of uncultured bacterium. Taxonomy (GTDB): domain Bacteria; phylum Chlamydiota; class Chlamydiia; order Chlamydiales; family SM23-39; genus CAITMJ01. The sequence goes on from CAZFWE010000068.1 coordinate 4,998, forward strand.
GCCGTTGAAGCGTATGGAAAAGCTGGCGATGTCCTTGCCGTTTTAACAACGAGCGGAAATTCTGCCAATTTAATGCCCGCCGTGAAGACTGCAAAAGAGCGGGGATTGAAGACTCTCGCATTTTTAGGAAAAACAGGGGGCAAGTTGAAAGGCCAGGCCGATCTCGAATGGATAGTCACCGGCTTTAGCTGGTCCGATCGGATCCAAGAAGCGCACATGGCGTTGATCCACATCATCATCGAACAAGTTGAAAAATTAGTATTCGCCCCGCATCCATGTACTTTTGTCTTATCTCATTAGGAGAAAAATTTCTTCGAAGTAGAGCTGCCGCTCTTCTCTTGCCTTTAAGCTGGGTGTGGAGATTCGTTACATTTCTACGAGGGCTCTTGCCTGTAACGCGAGTTTCCGTTCCTGTCGTCAGCATCGGCAATCTTGCTGTCGGCGGAACAGGTAAGACGCCGCTTGTGATTTTGCTCGCCAAGCAATTCGCTTCCCACCGCATTGCGATCCTCTCCCGTGGATACGGCGGCGATGAGATGCAAGTGATCCGACGTCATTTGCCGAACGCCCTCTGTTATGAAGATGCCCACCGGGTGCGCGCCGCAAAAAAAGCTGTGGATGAGGGCGCAGAGCTTATTCTTTTGGATGACGGATTTCAACATCGGCGTCTCCATCGTGATTTCGATGTTGTCATTGTCCGGCCGCAAGATTTTTCAGATAGAGTCATGCCGAGCGGAAAACTCCGCGAGCCGGTTTCTGCGCTCAAGAGAGCCGATGCCGTATTTTCGAAGATTCAACCGAAAGTCAGGCGGGTTGTGGACTTGAATGGTCGAGAAGTCTCGATTCGCGGCTGTAAGATAGGAATTTTTTGCGGCATAGGCCACCCCGAACGATTCAAAAAAACAGTGGAAAGCTTGGGTGCGGAAATCGTTTTTGAATATTTTTTGGCAGATCACGAGCCGGTCGACCTAAATCATCTCAAGTCTCTCTCTCTAAAGCACTTCGTTTGCACTGAAAAAGATGCAGTCAAGATCCCCCCCACTGATCTCCCGATCCTCGTCGTCGAGATCGAAGCAGATCCTTCAAAAGACCTGGCGATGTGGCAGAACTTAGTTGCAAAAATCACCGAAAGATTGAATAATTAACCCGCAATGGAAGACTCAATACAAATTATTTTACCTAAGCTCGGCGAAAGCATTCTGAGCGCGACGATCGTCCAATGGTTCAAAAAACCGGGAGATCGAATCGAGCGCGACGAGCCTCTTTTGGAAGTTTCTACCGATAAAGTCAATAGCGAGATTCCCTCTCCTGTGGCTGGTATTTTGCAAGAGATCTTGGCCCATCCGGACCAGGAACTGCAGGTTGGGGAACCTTTGGCTCTATTATCGACAAAAGCTCAGGTTTCTGTTGCAGTAGCGCCCTCCGCGACGGCAGTTGTAACGGATTCTCAAGAGGAAAATGAGACCTTTCTCTCGCCCGCTGTATTGCGCCTTTTGCAAGAAAAGAAAATTCCGCTCGGCGATATCGATAAGATCCCCCGCTCCAGGCAAGGCGGCAGGCTTACGAAGCAAGATGTCGAAGGGTATTGTCCTTTGAGGCAATCCTCTCCTTTAAAAGCCAACATCTCTACAGTTGCGGATGTCGAACGGGTAAAAATGACGGGGCTTCGGAAGGCGATTGCCGACAATATGGTCAAATCGTTCTATGAAGCGCCGCATGCATCGCTCATTACCGAAGTCGACGTGACCCATCTCATGAAACTCATTGCGGAAAATAAGCAGACATTTCTCCAGAAGTATGGTGCTAAACTCACCATCACTGCTTTTGTCGCCAGAGCCCTGTGCCGCGCTAGCCAAGCCTATCCGTTCATCAACTCCTCCCTTGATAATGACACGATCGTCATGAAGCGATTCGTCAATCTCGGCATTGCCGTCAGCGTTGATCAAGGTGTGATGGTTCCCGTGATTCGCAATTGCCAAGGGCTTGAATTGCCTGAGATTTCAAAAAAGATTTCCGAGCTTGCAGACAAAGCGCGCTCGCAGCGTCTTTTGCCCCAAGATGTTCAAGATGGCTCAATCACCATGACCAATTTCGGCATGACCGGCACCATGATCGGCATCCCGATCATTCGCCATCCTGAAGTAGCCATCGTCGGCCTAGGTGCGATCGTTAAAAAAGTAATGGCCATGCCGGACGACTCGATTGCCATCCGCTCTATTATGATGGTTTCTCTGACCTTTGACCATCGAGTCCTCGACGGACTTTACGGCTGTGGTTTTTTGAATGAACTCAAAAAACATCTCGAAGAAGACATTAGTTTTTAGCTATAGATATTTGATGGCGGATAACGCTGCGGCCGAACTCTCCGTGCCAGTGGTAGATGATTGCCTCTGGATTGTCTTCGTAGAGGCGGCTCCAGTTGTAACGAGCGCTCAATTCACCCACTGGGTATTTTTTTTCGGAGATGATTTGGGAAAGAAGTTCTTGATCTCCTCGGAATAATTGATTTTTCTCGAAACTCTGGTCGGCCCATTCTTCGATCAGCGGCTGGCCGTGTTTGAAGACGATGACTCCCGAATTATAGATCGGAATCGGCAAGTGGGGCCACTCCTTCATAAGGGCGATTGGAGCCTCCTGATGGAAGAG
>CAZFWE010000069.1:0-7619 GCA_964522685.1 uncultured bacterium
AAATCCGGCAGTAAAAAAAATCCCAAGAAAAGGCCGAATATATTTTTTCAACACAGAGAAAAGTTGCCCTTCTGCCATTTTAGGAGTTTCCACAGTCCCGGGTGCTTCTAAAGTCTTCCATCGAAGAAAAATGCCGAGGAACGCTGTAATTCCACCTATCCAAAATAAATAACGCCATCCTTCTTCGATCAGTCCTTGTATGCTCATTAATGTCACAAAGCCCGAAGCGAAAAGCACGCCTCCGATCGAGCAAGCATCATAGTAGCTGCTCACTAAGCTTCTCTCTCTAGGTGTCGTATGTTCCAAAACGAAAATAGCGCCTCCAGAGACTTCTCCAGCAGCGAAAAATCCTTGGAACATTCGACCGAGGGCTAAGAAGAAGGGCGCCCATGGACCAATCTCTTTGTAGAGAGGAATACAACCCATTGTAACGGTAATGATTGCCATTCCGGTCAAAGAAAGGAAAAGAGCCTGCCTACGGCCACAATAATCTCCGATCCATCCGAAAAAAAGAGCCCCAAGTGGTCGCGTGATTAGGCCGAGCGGCAGCATGCTATAGGTCAAAATCAAGGCAGTTATGGGGTCTTTCCCTTCAAAAAAAAGGGGAGCGATGAAAGGAGATAAAAGGCCGAATAGGGCGTTGTCGTAATGCTCGAGAAAATTCCCGACCATCCCCGCGAAACGATCGCGATAAATTCTTAACTTCATAGAGGCGTTTCCTTCGCTAGCATTATCTAGATCAGGTTCCACGGGTCTTTCTCAGCCTGGCTATTCCAGGCACCCCGCGCCATTTCACAGGAGCTATTGTGTAGACGAGGATGTTTTTTAACAAGGTTTTAAACATTTTGCAGAGGTGGATTTTTCCGGCGAATATTTAAGTTTGTTAAAAAGAGCGGGGGAGAGTTAAAATATTTCCGTCTGCATTTGGGCTGCCTAACAAAAAGGGAGCCAATGCAGCCATAAAACCAAATGAGAAATTGTAAAACAATTTAGAGGGTATCTACAAAGTAGGTTCTATCGATCCATTGCTTTCTAGACACACTCTTAACCAAGAGGTATTTATGAAAAAAGAAGAATTTAGATCAAAAAGACTTCTAACTTGGGTGTCACCATTCGTTGTGATTCTTTGCTGTGCTGGTGGAATGCAAGCACATGCTAAGGATACCGACAAAAAAGTGAAAGATTCTATCGACCAATCTGCTGAAACCTTGAAAAAGGCCATCGATAAATTGGGTGATAATTTCACAAAAATCCAAGATTATTTAGAGAATTATTCCTGGAAAGGGGTAATTCAAGATCAAGCGAGCTCTGGAGCTGAGACATTGAGTCATTTAAGGCTCAATAATCGAGGCAAAGTAATCATTGTACGGCCTGGTGAGACAGTGCATGGAGAGGTTGTTTGCTCTCTGAACTCTGATCAGGCGAATAATTTAAGTTTGTATCGGGCCGTAATTGGCCTATATGGAAAAGGTGCCCAAACTACCATTGGGACTACCTTAGGGGCATATGGGGGATCCTCGGAAGAGAAATTCTCTCTAACAGCTCCATTGGAACCTGGAATCTACCAGATCCGCTTCCGTACAGCTGATAATTTCTTAGAGAACAAAGCTCTCGATGCTTGGGTTGATGAGGAAGGCAAAGAGCCTGACGCATCAACAACCATTGGTATCATCTACGTAAAATCCTAGGATTTCACGTTCATGAAGAGACGGGCGGGTTATCCCGCCCTTTCGTCTAGAAAAATTTTCTGTTATCATGATTTTATGAATCAATTAAAAATCCTTCCATTGAGAGGGCCTACAATTGCGTCGGTTCGCATGCCTGGTTCAAAAAGCTATACTAACCGCGCCCTTATTATGGCCGCGCTTACAAAGGGTCCTGTATGTCTTAACAATCCGTTGTATAGCGATGATACAGAGGCAATGGTCGGGTGTTTGCGAACTTTAGGATTGAAGATTGAAACAGAACTCGATCAGATCATTGTGCACGGCGATATTGGTTGTATTGTAGACCACAATTACCAGTTATTTGCTCACGACTCTGGAACAACGGCTCGATTTATGTTGGCTCTGCTTTGTATTGTTCCGGGTATAAAAGTAATCCAAGGTAGCAAGCGGTTAAATGAAAGACCGATCAGGGATTTAGTGGATGCTTTGCAAAGTTTAGGTGCTACGATTGAATATTGCGGCAAGGAAGGGGTTCTTCCAGTAAAGATCTCAACATCTACTCTATCTGGCAGATCTGTTGACCTGAAAGGCGATATAAGTAGTCAGTTTTGCTCGGCGATCCTTTTGATTTCCCCTTACATTTCGCAAGGATTTACCATCCAGAGCACGGATCCTCTGATTTCAAAACCCTATATCGATATGACCCTGCGTTGTATGCAAGATTGGGGAATCAAAGTGGTTGTACAAGAGAGTGGAAATTATTTTATCCCCGAGCATCAATGCTATCGAAAGAAACAATATGTCATTGAGGGGGATTTTTCTAGCGCTGGGTATTTTTTTGCAATTGCCGCCTTAACGAAATCGACAATCACTTTTGAAAATTTAAATCCCTCTTCCGTACAGGCTGATCGAAAATTTTTAGAGATTTTGGCGAAGATGGGAAATATTGTAAGCTATGAAGAAAATAGAGTTTGTGTCCAAGGAAACCAAGTCCTTGCCTTAGATGTCGATATGGAAGATTGCCCAGATCAGGTTATGACTATGGCGGTGTTGGCCGCATTTGCAAAGGGCATTACAAAAATTTCCGGGGTCCGTTCTCTCAGAGTCAAAGAGACAGAACGGGTTTTAGCCATTAAAAATGAATTGGAGAAAATGGGAATTCGGACAGAGGATACGCACGATACCTTGACTATTCATGGAGGCTCGCCACATACAGCCGAAATCGACACTTACAACGACCATCGCATAGCAATGGCTTTTGCCGTTGCTGGCACGTATTTGCCGGGTGTGGTAATTCGTCATCCTGAAGTTGTAAATAAGACGTTTCCGACCTTTTGGGAAGTTTTGAGGAGTTTGGGATGAATCTTGTGCTCATCGGCTTTATGGGTTCAGGAAAATCTACGGTCGCCAAAGCTTTAAGCAAATTGCTAGGCCTGACAATCGTTGAGATGGATGATTTGGTTTATCAAAAAACAAACACTCGAAACATGCGTGAAGTATTTACAAAAGGAGGCGAGCTGCTCTTGCGCAAAACTGAAATTGTGATTGCAAAAGAATACGCAGCAAAAAAGAATTTGGTAATCTCCACGGGTGGTGGAGTCGTGCTCAATAAAATTATTTTCGATTACTTCAAAGAAACAGGTGGGAAAGTGATTTTTTTGAATGCTAGCTTTGATATGGTGGCAAAACGATTAGAAGGAGATAAGGAAAGACCTTTGTTTACCGATTTAATAAGTGCGAAAAAATTGTACGATTTTCGATTCCCTCTTTATTTAAATTATGCAGATGAGATCGTCGACGTGGATTCTCGGTCTGAGAAAGAAATAGCTTTACAAATTAAAGAAATAATCCAAAAAATCGACGAAAATTTTTACTCGGATAAGTTCAGAGGAGCCGAAAGCGATTTGTCTTTTAGGCCATTCAGCGCGTCGATTGTTTGAAATACTCGGCGATCCCACCGATTCGGCCAAATCCTTGGAATTTTCATAATTTCAAGTGTACAAACTTGAGTTAATCCAATAGCCGATGAGGGATGCGGAATACGAAGCCTTCCGATTTGATTTTGTGGTTGGAAACTCGATGATTGGCGTTGTGCATGCTGGGCAAGCTTGGATCCCAATGGATCGGTTTTAGATGGTGCTGGTTTGCAACGGCGGTGTAGAGAGCATTTCGGGTCGGATGGTCGTCGTCTGCGAGGTTGAAGATCCCCTCGAGATGATGGCGAAGCGCGTAATCGATGGCTGCAGCTACGTCTGTTTTGTGGACCATATTCGTATATTTTTCTCCATTGCCGGGAAGCGACTGATTCTGGTAATGCTTGACCCGCTTGGAAATCTCTCGTCCAGGGCCGTAGATTTCCGCAAGGCGGAAAATGCAGACGTGCCAGCCTAGCTCGATGAGAGAATGATAGAGATGTTCGGTTTCAATGAGGATTTTCGCTTGCTCCGATTGAGCAAGTAGATCGCTTTCTTCATCGACAAATCGGCCGTGGTGGTTGCCGTAAACGCTTGAGCTACTGGTGTAGATCAGCCGGCGGGGAGTATCCATCTCGAGCGCAAGGTGGCGGAATAGATGGGCGATTTGCCGGTAGGCGGTGTCGTAATCTTCTGGGCGGTCGGCGCCGATCGTGACGAGAAGCGCGTCGTTTGAGGCGATGAGGGCCGCAAATTCCTCCTCTCTATTTTCCTTTACGAGAACCCCTTTCTGACAGACTTTGACCAGTTTATCGAGTTTCTCGGAATGTCTGGTGGTGCCGGTGACATAAAGCCCTCGGTTTTTCCAAATATGGGCCGCTTCAGTTCCTATGTATCCGCATCCGATGACTGCGATCTTCGAAAGAGTCATGCACTAGCTCCCAGGATTCCTAATTGAATAAAGCCCACTTTCAGAGCCGCATTTTCTTTTTTGTCGAGAGCCCCATTTTCAGCTAGCCACCGCGCATATTCTTTCGGAACCTCGCTCAAAGGCTTTCCTGCATGCTTGCCAAAGGGCATACGGACGATGTCGCACTTCTGATTCAAAAGATCGAGCACAGTGTGTAATTCCAGATCGTCGATCATTCGGCTGAAGATTTGGTGTAGGACCGTCACGTCGTCAAGCGCGCGATGCGCTTGGTTGGCTTGAATCCCATATGCCTCGCGCAAAAATTGGAGGCTGTGTCGAGGAAGATCTCTCCGGTATTTACGGGACCATTTGAGGGTGTCGAGGAATTTCCACTTTGGAAAGGGGAGCGTTGCTCGCGAAAATTCGGACTCCAAAAACTGTTGGTCGAATGCATCGTTGTTGTGCGCAATCAAAAGGACGTCTCCGGAACAAAATTCGACGAATTCAGGAGCGACGTCTTTGAAAGGCCTCGCGTCTTTGATCATTTCATCGGTGATATTTGTGATGCCGGTTACTTCCGGTGGAATCGGACATTCAGGGTTCACGAAAGAACAAAATGTTTTATTCTGCTCAGGATCGTACGCGGCAATCTCGATGATCCTGTCTTTACTAGGTCTGACCCCAGTCGTCTCCGTATCGTAATAAATAGGTCGCCATTTCATAAGAGGAGCAGTGTTCCCAATTTTTTTTTTATTTTCAACTCTTTTTACTCTTCAAAATTTTTGGCTGTTTGGGTAAAATTCATCGACAACAGGTGATCTATTATGCAAAAAATAGCTATTTTCTTCCTTTTGGCCTGCTCTGGCTGCTTCCAGACAACAGGCGATGATGCCGATCTTCGGACAGTTCCAGTGACCAATAATCCTCATATCATGCCTCAGCATGGCATTCTCCCCGGCCAAAGCGGCCAGCAAGGGCCCTCTTGATTGACAATGGCTTTAAAATAGACTATTCTAAAGCTGAGAGGGTGTTGCTAAATTAAGGCTTCGTCGAGTTTTTGGATTGTTTTGGCCCCTTTTCAATTCAAAATTCGGGGGTCATATACGAAAGTGGATATGACCCCCGAATTTTGAAGTTGAAAATCGGCTCAAAAGAACCGAAAAATCGACTGAACCTTAAATCATGAACACCCTCTGAGGGCGAGATGACTTCGAAGATGACCTCCAAGTATCGTTTTTTTTCTAGCGACCGGGAAAAGGTCATGTATGAGTTGGGGCCGTTAAAACTAAGAGAGCAGCTCCTAAAAATGCTCCTCATCCGCAATTTTGAGATTCGGGGAGAGGCCGCTTATCAGCAGGGGAAAGTAGGGGGGTTTTACCACTCTTACATGGGTCAGGAAGCGATCCAAGTTGGTTGTGTCGCAGCGTCGGGACCCGACCATTGGTTCACGACGACCTACCGCTGTCACGCATTGGCGATGCTCTTGGGTGCGACCCCGGATGAGATGATGGCCGAATTGTATGGCCGCACGACAGGGAATGCAAAAGGGCTCGGCGGTTCGATGCACATGTATGCCGATCATATGCTAGGCGGCCTCGCCATTGTAGGCGGCCATGTTCCCATAGCGACAGGGGCAGCGTTTAGCATCAAATATTTGAAGAAAAAGGGATGGGCTTCTTTCTGCTTTATGGGCGATGGAGCGGTTGTCCAAGGGGCCGTTCACGAATCTCTCAATCTGGCCGCTCTTTGGAATCTTCCTTGTATCTATGTGGTCGAAAATAATCAGTGGGGAATGGGGACGGCTACGAACAAGGCTTTAGCCTTGGAACCCATTGCTGAAAACCTCGCCAAAGCCTATGGGATTCAGTCTTATACGTTTGATGGAATGGACTTTTTCAACTGTTATGCAGGCTTTAAAGAAGCGATTGGCGAAGTGCTTAAGACTTCAAGACCGGTACTGATCGAGGCAGTGACAGAACGCTTCCGGGGCCACTCGATTTCGGACCCGGCGCTCTATCGGACGAAAGAAACTCTTCAAAAAACAATGGAGCGCGACCCGATCCAATTGCTAAAGAACGCCATGATCGAGCATAAAATGCTGAAGGAAGAAGAATTTAAGCAAATGGATAACAAAGCGAAAGAGACGATCATTGCAGCTATGAAGTTTGCCGATGAAAGTCCTTGGCCAGATCCCATCACTCTCGAGCAGGGAGTCTTCGCTCCGGAGGAACAATAAATGGGGAAGCAACTTGTAGAAATCCGCGAAGCTTTGCGACAAGCAATTGATGAGGAAATAGCTCGTGACAGCCGCGTTTTTGTCCTAGGGGAGGAGGTCGCTGAGTACAACGGTGCTTATAAGGTGACGAAGGGGTTGCTCGATAAATGGGGGCCTGAACGGATTATCGATACGCCGATCGCCGAAAACGGTTTTGTCGGCCTTGCCATTGGCGCGGCTCAAACCGGCCTTCGCCCCATCGTAGAATTCATGAGCTGGAATTTTTCATTTGTTGCTGCCGATCAATTGATTTCGAACGCCTGTAAGACATACTACATGTCGGGTGGAAGATTCCATGTGCCGATCGTCTTCCGCGGGCCGAATGGCGCCGCTGCTCAAGTTTCCTGCCAGCACTCCCATTGCGTCGAGGCTATTTATGGCAATCTTCCGGGCTTTTATATCATAGCCCCGAATAATGCTTACGATGCAAAAGGGCTGCTCAAATCGGCGATCCGATCCAATAATCCCGTGATCTTCTTGGAAAATGAGTTGACCTACGGCGATAAGATGGAAATCCCCACGGAAGAGTATCTTGTCCCCATCGGGAAGGCGAACGTACTTCGCGAAGGCAATCGTGTCACTTTAGTTTCTCATAGTCGCATGCTGAAGTTCTGCTTGGAAGCGGCGGAAGAGTTCGCTAAAAAGGGAATACAAGTCGAAGTGATCGATCTCCGGACGATTCGACCTCTCGATATCGCGACGATTGTGCAATCGGTCCGAAAAACTCATCGCTGTGTCCTGGTTGAAGAGGGACATGTTTTTGCAGGGATTGCCGCGGAAGTAGGCTTTCAGATCATGGAGCATTGCTTCGATGAGCTCGACTCTCCTCTCATTCGCGTGTGCCAGAAAGATAC
>CAZFWE010000070.1:0-7573 GCA_964522685.1 uncultured bacterium
TTTCGTTAATTTTATTGATGATTTTACAATATTTGGGATCTTCAAACCGGGGATAATTTTTCAGAAAAACCCGATCCTTGAAGCGCTCGAGAATGGAAACGGGATCGAGGTATTGAGGAATCCAATGGCCGATCGCCATGGAATAATCGCTCTCGTAAAACTTAGTCACATGTTTCTGGTAATTGAGAGGTTCGAGCTGAACTTGAATCCCTAAACATTCTTTCCATTGCTTTTGCAGGGTTCTAGCTACTCTTGTCCGGGAAATGGAATTTTCGAAATGCAGGATCATTTTATCAAAAAACATCCGAAGTTTCACTTGGTCGCCATCTTCGAAGACTCCTAGTTCTTTCATTCCCAATTTTAAATAATAGCGAGCCTTGTCTCTATTATAGGAGACCGGAGTTTTAGGAACTCCTTTAGAAAATGGGGGAGGAAGAAGCCTTTGTGCAGGAACTTCAAAGGAAGAGGCGATCTCAGTTCGATCAATCGCAAAAGAAAAGGCATTCCGAATGTTTTTATTCTTGAATGGAAAGATAGAGTTATTAAAAGAGCAAAAAACGGTAGCCCCAAGAGAAGTTAACTGAACAAGATCTTGATTTTCATATTCTTTAAGCATTTCAACAGGTAGGGAACAATAGACGTTTGAAAGGAGATCAATTTGCCGATCATTGAACATTTTTAGAATGCCATAGGGGTTTTGACATATATAGATGGTCAATTCGCTTAAGCTTACGTTTTTTTCATCCCAGTAAAGCGGATTTTTTTGGAGGCGAATTTCTTCTCTTTTTTTCCAAGATACGATTTGAAAAGGGCCACTGATAGGAATTCTCGAGGGATCGATCCAGTCCAAACTGTTTTCTAAAAGATTGGGAGCGGGGAAAAGATTGCAAAGCGAGAGTAAAGAAAAGAGATGAGGGCAAGAGTTTTCGAGATCGATTTTCAATTTTTTAGGCCCGATCGCCTTGACGCCTACTTCGGAAAAGTCCACAAGTCCATTTCGCGCCTTTTCGGCATTTCGCAGAAAAAAGAAAATTTGAGGGCTCGGTACAGGAAAGGCGGGGTTCAGAGACCGCTTCCAGGAATTTTCAAAGTCTTGGGCTAAGATTGGATCGCCATTGCTCCAGTAAGCGTCTCGAAGGGTAAATTCATAGGTTTTACCGTTGTCCAAGATTTCGTAGCTTTCTGCGAGCGCAAGTTCAAATAGGCCCAACGAGTTAATACGGACAAGGCCATCGAAGATCATGTAATGCAGCGCAGAGGTGATAGAATCACCGTTTTTTCTCGGATCGATCGTGAGAGGATCCATACTAAAGCAAATTCGCATTGCTCACCTTTTGGGTTGAAAGTGCGATAAGAGAGGTCTCTTATACGGATTTTCGAATTTTGATTAAAGAAAATCTTGTCGTTAGGTTAAAACTGATCTTCGGCAATCCAGCACCGTTCAAAGAGAATTCCCCCGGTTGGAATGGTGCACAAGTTGCGGACTCTGGGATGAGTCAAATTAGGGCTGTACCAATGGTAGATCGGCAATAGAGGAAGCCTCTCTGCAATCAAATCTTCAGCCTTTTCGATCAGCTGGTTGCGTTCTTCGAGATCGAAGGCGTTTTGAATCTGATCGATCAAAGAAGCATACTCGGGATCGTCCCAAGCGGGGTAATTCTTGGCGCTTTTCGGGTCTTTAAATCTCTCTAGGATATTGATTGGATCTTGGTATTGAGCAACCCAATTGGCAAGTGCGACCTGATAGTTGCGGCGATGGAGGAAGTCTTTATGCGTTTTAAAATCGGTTTGAGCAAGATCGATGTCAATTCCCAAAACATCTTTCCATTTTCGTTGGATGATCTGAGCAATCATCCGGTCAACTGCGCCATTTCGGTAATGAAGGGTAACAGGGCTGAGCTCTTCGACTGTTGTTCCAAGTTCAGCGAGTCCTTTCTCCAAATAAACCCTAGCTTGCATCGGATCGAAAAGAGGGAAAATTTTCCGGTTTTTTCCCCCGCAGAGGGTGGGTGGGATGCAGCGCATTGCGGGAATTTGATTGGCTGTCAGGATTTCGCTGGCAATTTCATCCCGATCGATGCCAAAGCTGAAAGCCTTTCGCATATTTTCATTTTTGAAGAGACCTGATTTGGTATTGAAAGAGCAGAAAGTAGAAGCTGCGATAGGAAAATAATGAAGCTTCTTTTGAGTAGCCAGAGAAGTCAAGGCATCCGGAGAGATAGGAGCTATAATGCCGCCAATCCAATCGAGTTCGCCTCTATGAAACATCTCAAGCGTCGTCGTTTCATTTGGGATGATGCTGATGTCTATGCCTTTCAGCCGGGTATTTTTTGCATTCCAGAAGGTTGGGTTTTTCCGCAAAATAATGCTGGATTGAGGAACTAGCTTTTCAATGTAAAAGGGACCATTCGTCGTCAGATCTTTCGAAATCGCTTTGTCCAGCTCCTCGATTCGATGTTGGGGGATTGGCAAAAAAGAAGGAAATGAAGTAAGCGATAGAAAATAAGGAGTTGGGCGTTCAAGATTCACTTCCAATGTATTGTCGTTTATAGATCTGATCCCCACCTCTTCAATGCTTTTTTTCCCTTGAAACGCCGCTTCGGCATTCAAAATAGGATAGAAAAGATAGGCGCATAGAGTTGGAAAATTAGGATCGAGAATTTTTTTCCACGATTTTTCGAAATCAGAGGCGCTTATCGGATGTCCATCGGTCCAAAACGCGTTTCTCAAGTGAAAAACATACGTTTTTCGATCTTCCGAAATGTCCACTTTTTCGGCGATCGCGAGCTCTATGTACCCATCGGGGGAACAACGGGTAAGACCATCATAGATGAGGCAAATAAGGGTCGAGGAGACGACATCGCCGCTTTTTCTAGGATCGATTGTTACGGGTTGTATCGAAAAAGAGATCCTGAGGCTATCTACGGGCGACGGAGTGGGTGCTTTGCAGCCCGCTATCGCCAAAATAATCCCGAAAATCAAGGAACCCTTATTTTGTAGACATCGTCTTAATATTCTGAACATAGCGAAATATTTTAACTTATAAAAGATTTTGAGCAAATGGAAAATAGCTTGCCAAAACATTTTTTTTTATATAATCTCATAATTGAGACTGGATGTGATTATGAGTTACCTTAAAAGCCTGTTCTTCAACTTTTTAATCGTTTTTTTTGCAAATCACTTACTTCCCGGCATTGATGTTGTGACCCAGACAAAGCTGCCTCATTTGGGAGGAGACCTTATTTTTGCAGTTGGTCTCGGGGTTTTGAATTCTTTGATTTATCCAGTGCTAAAAGCCCTCCATAAAAAATCTGCCATGCTCGTTCAGATTGCGATTATCTCAATTCTTTTAAACTTTGGAGCTTATGCACTCCTCAAGCTGCTTCCCTTCGGCATTCATATCGCGTCGATGGAAGGGTATCTCTTCCCGGCGATCGCCGTAACGATTGTGAGCTTTTTGACGAATTTATTCGAAATGAGAATTCGCCACCACCATTGTCCGAAATCCGAGCACGAACCTCCGACAGATTCATGAACTATCTAAGGAGTCTTTTTCTTAATTTCCTTGTTGTTTTCTTCGTCGACCGAATGGGACCAGGGATCCGCATCGACTACTATGAACAAGTCCCAAATATTGGAGCCGATATCCTTTTCTCGTTGATTCTTGGATTCTTAAACGCCTCGGTCTTTCCCTTTTTATTTATCCTTGAGCTAAACCCGACAAAGCTCAAAATCGGCATTCTTACGTTTATCATCAGCTATACGGCTTTCATCGTCATCGCAATCATCCCATTTGGGGTTAGGGTGGAGAGCGTCACCGGTGTCATCATAGGAGGCTTCATCGTCTGGGTAATGGCGTTCTTTACTAATTCGTTGGAATTCGATCGCGATATGAAAAACCTCAAATAGGGGACTATGGCTTGAAAAGGTAGGCGAGATTGCGTCGAGCTCCCCACGCCTCTAAGAAAGGTTCAATCGGGTATGAGACTAGTGTTTCAGGATCGGAGTTGAATGCAGGATCCATGCAGAGCACTTCTTTCTTATTGCCCTCGTAGCCGATGATCAAAATCAGATGGCCATAAGGATAAGCAATTTGGGCTCTGGGCAGAGTGCCTTTGATACTCACGACGACGGGTAGCCCTTTTACCAGTTGCGCATAGACAGTGCAAAAATCGGGCAGACGGGCAACGAGCGTTTGATAATTTCCTCTCAATGCTTCGTAGGCAGCCGCCATATTCAAGACCCAATTTCCATAAATATCGAATCCAGAATCATGGACCTCTTTAGCAAACGCGAGGGGGTCTACAGCTCTTTTTTTTAGGAGGAAATTGATTGCTGCCGTTGTCGCAGTGGGAGAGCAGAGGTCTCGATGGCGGGGATGGGGCAACGCCATTTGTGAATAGGGAAAGATCTCATTTAGCCGCAACGAAGGAAGAGAGGGAATCGGTGCAACTTGGAATTTGGATGTGTCCGCGCAAAAGACATTGATACTATGAAGCGTGGAAAGATCAGCCCCTTCTTCAGGATGGACGATGATTCGAAACCCGGATGCCTTTCCACTCTTAGGGCTAACGATATCCTGATAGGAGCTGGCGTTTGAATGTAGGGGAGCATCCTGAAAAGTCTTTTGTGAAAGGGGGCCCCATTCCGCGTATTTAAGAAAGGGAGACCAACCAAACTGGAATAAGCTAACCGAGAAGCTCCATCGACCTCGTTTTGGGCGAAACCCATTCCAGGTTAGAATCAGCTCGTTGAACGGTTCGGAAGGAAATTTTTCAGAACTTGTCGTTGTAAGAGAGAAAATTTCCATCCACTTTTATTCCCGATTTTCATAGTCTGGAGCTTCGATTAAATTTAGCCACGGAGCGAGCAAGGCAAAAGCGGGTGTAACTCAATATTGGGACGAGGAAGTTGTTGCCCGATGAAGCTGCAGCGGCCATTCGTGAGCTAAATATTAGTCCAAACTCTAGATAATGTTATGCTTCTAAAACACTATGAATGTCAACCTTTCCAAAGGGGTTCTCTGGGCTCTTGCGGCAGCTTTCTTCTATTCTTGCGGTCATGCAGCAGCAGCAGCGGTTTCCTCTGAAGTACCTATTTATCAAGTCCAATTCCTGCAGTACTTGACTGCCTGCCTGTTATTCTTCTTTTTTAGCGAAAAAAAACCGCTCGAAAAGCCTATGCATATAAAACTTTATTTTTTTCGCTGTATCACTGGGATAAGCGCCTCTTTCTCATTCATGATGGCAATCCGACATTTGAATTTATTCGATGCGACCCTTTTGAATATGACGAGTCCTTTTTATATGCCTGTGATCGGGTCTATGTGGTTAAAAGAAAAATGCTCACCGCTCATTTGGCCGTTACTAGCCCTTGGGTTTTGCGGAACAGCCTTGATTTGTCCTCCTACAAAAGAGGTATTTCAAATAGGGGCTGTTTTTGCGCTCGCTTCTGGGCTCTTCAGCGCTTTAGCCCTTTCTTCCTTGCGCGTTTTAAGCCAAAGAAATGAACCCACTTCGAAAGTGATTTTTTCTTACATGGCTTTTGGAACGATTTTTACAGGGGCTATGTGTTTATTTCATTGGCACCCGTTAAGTGGATCAGAATGCGTATTGGGAGTTATGGGGGGAGTGTGCTTAGGAGTAAACCAGATTTGCTTGTGCCGCTCTTTTCGTTTAGGGACGGCAAGCTCTGTAGCGCCGATTGGCTACCTTTCATTTTTTTTTAGCGCAGGGATCGATTGGCTTGTATTTAACCAACCGATCCATTTTCACATTATTTTAGGCGCACTGCTAATTTGCGCTACAGGAATTTTGACCTACCGCGTTTATTGGATGCAACAAAGACTTCCTCAATGAACGTCGATTCTTTGAATCGGAACTTGAGCCAACTTCGCAAAGCTCAGGATCTGTAACCAGTTTTTCGCACCATTGTACGATTTTCGACTGTGACCATGCTGCCATGTATCCCTCTTAATTATGGGTTGGAAAATGTTAGAAAACAATCTAACGAAAATCTGATTTTTGTCAAAGATTAATTTTCGACAGAATTTTCCGCAACTTGAACTAAACCAAGAAGTCTGAGAAGGAGAGAAATTCCAGAAAGAAAATAAAAGAGCCTTGGCGTTCCGAAAAAATCCATCGCTAAGGGGGCTAGCAATCGCGCCAATTCCATAGGAGAGGACAAAGCCTCCCGTCGCAGCTAGGAGTAAACCAGATTTGCTTGTGCCGCTCTTTTCGTTTAGGGACGGCAAGCTCTGTAGCGCCGATTGGCTACCTTTCATTTTTTTTTAGCGCAGGGATCGATTGGCTTGTATTTAACCAACCGATCCATTTTCACATTATTTTAGGCGCACTGCTAATTTGCGCTACAGGAATTTTGACCTACCGCGTTTATTGGATGCAACAAAGACTTCCTCAATGAACGTCGATTCTTTGAATCGGAACTTGAGCCAACTTCGCAAAGCTCAGGATCTGTAACCAGTTTTTCGCACCATTGTACGATTTTCGACTGTGACCATGCTGCCATGTATCCCTCTTAATTATGGGTTGGAAAATGTTAGAAAACAATCTAACGAAAATCTGATTTTTGTCAAAGATTAATTTTCGACAGAATTTTCCTCAACTTGAACTACACCAAGAAGTCCGAGAAGAAGAGAAATTCCGGAAAGAAAATAAAAGAGTCCCGGCGTTCCGAAAAACTCCATCGCTAAAGGGGCTAAAAGAGGGCCAGCAATCGCGCCGATTCCATAGGACAGGACAAAGCCTCCCGTTGCGGCAATGATTTGATGATCTTGAACTTTTTCGCACGTATAGGCCATGCTGAGTGGATAGAGGGTGAACGAAAATCCGCCGAAACACCAGGCCAAGAGAAGCAAGAAAACTAAAGAATGATGATCGATGAGCGCGATCGAAAGGCTGAAAAATGCGGAGAGAAAACTTACGATGCTTAAGATTTGTCGCCGTTTTCCTCCATCCGCCCATTTTCCAAGCGGCCACTGCAAGCTCAAGCCTCCGAAAATAATCACTGCCATTAAATTGCCGATTTGGGGAATCGATAGCCCGATTTCTTTGGCATAGACGGGAACAAGTCCATAAATCACAGCCAATACCATTCCTGAGATGATGCCTCCGCCGAATCCCAAGGGGGAAAGTCGAAAAAGCTGCCTTAAATTCAGAGAGCTAGAACGTTCGATCACAGGTTCTACGATCTTCGTAATCGTCAAAGGAAGAATGGAAAGAATACAGAAAAATGCCGTCACGCAAAATGGAAGAAAACCATTCACATCGGTCAGATTGAATAAAAATTGGCCTAGCGTAAGGGCTCCGTAAAACGTTCCCAGATAAAGAGAAAGAATCGCACCGCGAGTCTTCGACGTGCTTTGCATTAATAACCAGCTTTCGATCGAAATAAAAATTCCAGCCATGCAAATCCCACCGAACAGCCGAAGTACTGCCCAATACCAGGGATTGATCCAAAAACTTTGCCCCAAAACAAGCGCTGCCGAAGCCGCTGCAAACACAAGAAATGAGCGAATATGCCCTACGCGAGCGATCCATCGATCGATCCTAAC
>CAZFWE010000071.1:0-7412 GCA_964522685.1 uncultured bacterium
CCAAAATCTTTTCACTAAAGATTTTAATACCGCTGAAGAACTCCAATCGGTCGTAACTCTTTGTGACAACAAGAGAAGAATCGATCTTTTCGAATCTCTAGTAATTCCAGTCAGAACAAATAATATTAACAATTTTTGTAAAGATTTTTTCTTGCCAACGTTTTTCAACCAGGCTTTAAAAATTGACGACATCGCTTTAAAAATATTTCTTTCCATTGCTTTCCTCCCATTAGATATGTTCACTCTTCCTCTTAGATTCATCACTGTTATTCCTCGTTATATTTACAACAGCTATCACTCAAAAGAAAGTCATCCGTTTTACCAATATTTAATAAGTAATGGAGTACCTGCTGAGGATTTAACGGATGATCACGTATATCTAGAGACTGAACAGTTCGAGTTTGAAGACGATCAAAATTGGATTATTCGAGGGAACACATTCAATTTTATTCAATTGCCCATCAATGCGAGCATTATTAAACGATTATTTGAGATAAGGGGCGTTCCCTATCAGCAGGAACTACAAGAGGTCTAAGAAGCTTGCCTAAGCTCTCGAGAACGGCATCGGGTGTGATTTCTGCGGTGCAGGGAGGATTAAGAGACCCACTCGGGTAGCGGCATTTCTTTTGGTTGCAAGGCGAGCAAAAGCGCTTCGATTGCAAATGAATTTGCACATTACCGCTGGCGCCGATGCGGCCAGCGTCGGTAGCCCCGTAGATCGTAACCGAAGGGATCTTGAGCGCAGCGGCCAAGTGGCTGAGGCCCGTATCCAAACTGACACATGCCTTCGCTTTTGCGAGAATATAGCCGATTTCTGAGAGAGAGAGTTTAGGCAGGACAATGGCCTGTGGAGCTTCTTTCGCCAACCGCTCCGCACGCTCTTTTTCTCTCGCGTTGCCCCACGGAAGAAAAACCGGCTGAGCGACTTTCCAGATCAGTTCAATCCAGTGCGTTTCAGGCCAGAGTTTCGTGTCCCAAGTCGCGCTATGGATAAAGACAAAGAAGGTATCGGGCAATTCGATAGAAGGTTTTATGAACCGATCTTGCTGGATGCCGAAATCAGGCGGAGTGGCAGGCAAGGGATAATCCAGCGCACTAGAAAAGAGTTGGCGAAGACGGTCAATGGCGTGGATTTGCCACGATGCGCTATATTTTTTCTGGTAAGCGAGCTGGGCGATGGGTTCTCGAACCGAGGTACGATCGAAGCCTGCGCGAAGGCCTTTGGCAAAAAGGGAGATCAAAGCGCTTTTGAAATTCCCCTGCCCGTCCAAGACGAGATCGTAGTCCGTTTCTCGGAGACTTTTAACAAGGCCGTAAATCGGTTTGAACGAGGTGAGAAAATTCTTCCTCCACCCTCGATGGTTGCTCGTAATCGTTCGGCCGATCGCCCGATGCCAGAGAGCCACTTCTTGGAAATTTTCATCAATCACCCAGTCGAAAACGATGTCCGAGTAAGCGCCCTTTGCATCCGTAAGCGCAGGCAAAGCGTGGATCAAGTCGCCTAAAGAAGTGAGTTTGACGAGGAGGATTCTCTTCATGAAAATTAAGCGTAGCACAAAAAACGAAGCTCTTGCAACCATTGCGACTTTTGGAATAACATCGCTGTCAGGATGATGCTCACAGAAAAAACGCTTTCGGTTTCAGCGATCAAAGAGGGAACTGTTATCGACCATATTGCTCCCGGGCAAGCACTGAACCTCATCCGTCATCTACAACTCGCGGCAACTGGAATGAGGGTGACGATCGGCCTCAACTTGAAAAGCCATTCCTGCGGCCTGAAAGATTTGATCAAGCTCGAAGGGATCTTTATTACTGAAACCCAAGCCAGTCAAATCGCCGTCTTCTCTCCGTTCTCGACGGTGAGTGTAATCGAAGATTACAAAGTAGTGAAAAAATTCCGCGTCTCTTTGCCCGAAAAGATCGAGGGGCTCCTGGTGTGTCCTAACTTTCGCTGCGTGACTCATTCTGAAAAAATCTCCACCCTTTTCAAGGTGGAAGAAGAGAACGGGCGCTCTCTTTTGCGCTGCAAGTTTTGCGAGAAGACGTTTCATCTCGAACTAAGCCGAGCTCAAATCGATGATTAAAATTTGTAAAGTACGAACCATCGACGGCCATCAGATTGATCATTGTATCAAAAGCAAAACCGATATTGAAATCAACGCCGAAGAGCTTACTCTTTTGCCCGCTCTCATCGACCCGCACGTCCATTTTCGGGTTCCTGGAGCGGAGCATAAAGAGACTTGGGAGAGTGGGGCTCTCGCCGCGATCGCAGGAGGCGTTACCACCGTTCTCGACATGCCGAACAACTCCCCTGCCTGTTCGACAAAAGAGCGACTCCTTTCAAAAATCGCTTTGATCGAAGAGCAACTGAAAACCGCAAAATTGCCAATCCATTACGGCCTTTATCTCGGAGCGGACAGGCGCCACCTCAAAGAGATGATTGCAGCCAAAAAACAGATCGTCGGACTAAAGATCTACATGGGCTCTTCGACAGGAGATCTCTTGATGGATGATCGCGCTTCTTTGGACGAGGCCTTCCACCTGGCCGCTGAAAACGACATCCTCGTCGCCGTCCATGCTGAAGATGAACAACTGATCCAACTCAACCGGCAAAAATACAGCGAAAGAACCGATGCGGCTACCCACTCTTTGGTTCGCTCTCCCGCCGTAGCGGCCAAGGCAGTGCAGCTCGCGATCGAACTAGCCAAGCTATATGGGACTCGGCTCTACTTCGTCCATACAAGCACCAAAGATGAACTCTCTCTCATCCGCCAAGCGAAAAAAGAGGGATTACCCGTCTATGCAGAAGCAGCACCTCACCACCTTTTCTTAAATACCAAAAATTATCCGCAACTCGGCACCAAAGCATTGGTGAACCCTCCCTTGAGAGACGAAAAAGACTTGGATGCGCTTTGGGAAGCAATCGACGATGAGACGATCGACACCATTGGCACCGATCACGCCCCTCACACCCTGCAGGAAAAAAACTCTCCTTATGGCTCCGCCCCCGCGGGATTTCCATCGATCGAGCTTTACCTCGCCCTTCTTCTCAATGCTTATGGGCAAGGAAAACTCTCTCTGGAATCGATCGTTTCACTGACGCATACGCGGCCGCAGGAGATCTTCCGTCTTCCCTTAAACAACGACGTTGTCCTCGTCGATCTCAACAAAACAAAAACGGTTGAAAACAAACATCTCAAAACGAAAGCAAAGTGGTCTCCTTATGAAGGCGCGCAATTAAAAGGTTGGCCGCGCTACACAGTTCTTCGAGGAGAACTTTTCGACTTGGAGAAACTATGATCAATCAAACCGAGCAAATGCCAAACTGGTACCCCGAACACCCCCCGATTTACGACATTTCCAAAACCTATTTGGAGAACTTGAAAGGGGGGCCATTTTTCAATGCAAAGATTCCTGCGCGTCCCTCAACCAGCGTGGAAATTGACTTCCTCGGTTACAAAGTCCGCTCTCCCTTAGGCGTACCGGCGGGACCGCTCCTCGGCTCTCGCTGGATCGCGCTGGCGGCAAAGCTCGGCTTCGACATCGTGACCTATAAAACGATCCGAAGCAGCGCTCATCCGGGGCATGGATTGCCAAACATGATCTACGTCGAGCCGACGGGCCCACATACTGCACATCCGATTCCAGATCCCCCTCTCCGTTTTGAAGACCTCACGCTGACTAATTCGTTTGGTATGCCATCGCGCTCTCCCGACTTTCTCATCGCCGATATCGATGCAGCAAATCGTTCCCTTGACCCTGGTCAACTTATGATCGTCTCTATCGTCGGCACTCCTCATCCAACCATCCGATTTCTCGATGATTTTGTCCAAACCGCCCTTTTTGCCAAAGAGGCGGGAGCAAAAGTGATCGAGGCGAACTTCTCGTGTCCGAATGTCGATGAGGCGGAAGGCATTTTGTACATGAACCCCACTACGTTGCGCGAATTTGCCGGAGCAATTGCCAAGGCAATCGCTCCGTTGCCGCTCATTCTCAAGATCGGCGAGATCAGAGACCTTACGCAGATGAAAAACATCTTCCATGCCGCAGCGCACGCCGGAGCAAGAGCCATCTGTGGCCTCAATTCAGTGAGCATGAAAATCACCGACAAATCGGGCAAATCCCCATTGGGGCCCCACCGTGAGCAAAGCGGCGTTTGCGGCGGGCATATCCGTTCGCGCGCACTCCATTTCCTGCGCACCGCTTCCAAGATCATTTCGACCGATCGATTAGATCTGACGCTGATGGGGTGTGGCGGCATCATGCTTCCACAGCATTTCGACGAATTTTTGAATGCAGGAGCTGCAGTCGCCATGACCGCTACGGGCATGATGTGGGATCCCTTTTTGGCAATGAGATATCTTCTGGCAAAAAACACTCTTTGCCACTAACCTTGTTGTTACATAGTTATGCACGTTGAATCCATCATTCTCCAACTCTTTGAAATGGGCGCGGTTCGCTTTGGCGAATTTGTCCTGAAAAGCGGAATTACCTCCCCAATCTACATCGATCTCCGGATTACGATTTCAGATCCGCGCCTTCTCGTAGCGTTTGCGGAAACGCTCTATGATGCAGTACGAGCTAGAAGATTCGATCTTCTCTGCGGCGTTCCCTACACCGCCCTGCCCTTTGCAACCGCCATCTCGATCCAGCACAATATCCCCCTTGTTCTTCGGCGCAAAGAGAAAAAAGACTACGGCACGGGAAAGTTAATCGAGGGGATTTTCTCCTATGGCCAGCAGTGCCTCATCGTCGAGGATGTAGTTACCTCTGGCAAAAGCATCCTCGAAACCGTCGATCCTCTTCTAGAAGCCGGCCTTCAAGTAAGCGATGCGGTCGTGCTCGTCGACCGCGAACAAGGAGGCCAAAAAATCCTTTCCCAGAAAGGGATCGAGCTTCATTCCATCTGCACGATTTCTTCCATCGTCCATCTTTTGACTAAAGAGAAGAAGATCGATGAGAAAACCGCTCATACCACTCTTGCGTTCATCCATTCCCATCAAGTCACAGGGTAATTATGGAATTGAGTTTTCTCAAGCGAGCCTTCTTAACTCGGCATCCACTTGCGCAAAAGCTTTTGAAAATGATAGAGGATAAAAAGACAAACTTAGCAGTGGCTCTCGACGTGACCTCTCAAAGCGAACTCTTTAGAATGGCTGATGAACTCGGCCCTTATATTTCCGTCCTTAAAACGCACGTCGACATTCTCGACGACTACACGCCTCACTTTGGAAAAAAGCTGCGAGAGATTGCCGAAAAACACCATTTTCTCCTCTTCGAAGACCGCAAATTTGCCGATATTGGCCAAACCGTTTCCCTGCAGTATAGCCGCGGCATCTACCATATCGCCGAATGGGCCGATATCATCAATGCCCATATCGTTCCGGGCTCTGGCATCATCGAAGGGCTCAAAAGCGTGGCGCCTAAAGGCTCCGGACTTCTTCTCCTCGCTGAGATGAGCTCCCTAGGCACGCTGGCCAAAGGCACCTACGCCAAAAAAGCAGTGGAGATGGCAGAAGCCCATTCCGATTACGTCTGCGGATTTATCTGCCTCAGAAAACTTTCCTCCAATCCCGGCATGCTCCATTTCACTCCTGGCGTCAAACTACAAAAAGGAAAAGACTCTCTCGGCCAACGCTATCGCACTGTTGATGAAATTATCGCCAAAAACTTAAGCGATATCATCATTGTCGGCCGCGACATAACCCACAGCTCAAACCCAAAAGCCCAAGCCGCTCTCTACCGAGATAAAGCTTGGAGTCTTTACAAAAAGACCCGGTTGTGACGAAAAATCCTCGCATCTGCATCATTTTACTCAATTGGAACGGCAAAAAAGACACTCTTGAATGCCTTGAATCGATCGCCAAGGTCGACTACTCCCCTTTTACCACGATCGTCGTAGACAATGGATCCACAGATGATTCCATTCCAACAATCCGTTCGGCTTTCCCGCATGTCCCGATCTTAGAAACAGGCGCCAATCTCGGGTTTGCCGGAGGCAACAACATTGGGATTCAGTGGGCGCTTTCCAAGCCATTCGAGTGGATTCTTCTACTCAATAACGACACCACCGTCGATCCCAGCTTTTTAAAAGCATTCATGGATGCAGCCCAAAAAACGCCCAAAGCTAAAGTGCTTGGCGCGAAAATCCTCCGCTACTCCGACCCGCAGCGCATCGACCATCTCGGGGGAAAGTGGAATTCGGGCAATGCCAAATTCGAATCGATTGCCTCTGGGCTTCTGGACTCCAACGTCATCGAGTATAAGAGCGAAGAAGTTGATTACGTCTGCGGAGCGGCTCTTCTCATGCACAAGTCCGTTCCTGAAACCATCGGCCTCCTCGAAACGCGTTACTTCCTCTTCTGGGAAGAAACCGATTTTTGCTTCCGCGCTCGCCGCTTTGGATTCGAAGTTTGGACTGCTCCGGAAGCGAAAGTCTGGCACAAAGTCTCGGCCTCCTTCATCGGCGGAAAGCCCCATAGCCATTACTTTTGGTGGCGAAGCCGCCTCCTCTGGCTTGAGAGAAATCTCCCCTCCTATGAGCGAGAAGACGTCTGGGCCCGCGTCATCCGTCCCGAACTCTGCAAAACCCTGCGCCACTACCTTCTAAGGTCATCGCAATCCTTCCTCGGACGACTTCTGTTCATTCCTCAAAATCCAGAAAAGCGGCAAAAAGTGCGCAGGCTTCGCGCGGGGCTGGTGGGAGCCTTGCACTATTACCTCGGCAAGTTCGGCAACTGCCCTAGATGGGTTGCTAAGTTGTAAATTGGATCAAAATGAGAGACTCTCTTCGAGCTCTCTCAAATCCCAGAAGCTTCTCCCGTGATAGTCAAAAATCGGAGGCGTTTTCACAACTTTCCCAAGGCTTTCCATAAGAGCTTGCGCCTCGTCGTCGTATGCAAATTTATCGAGGTATAAACCGGTGAATCCTTTCTGGACAATTTCTTTGAGCATCTCCGGCACAGGCAATCTGCTCGCTTTTTTCTGCCACTCAGAAGTCGGACGCTTGTTCATCGCCCCGAAGCTCCACTTTAAACGATCGGAATGGAGCGCGCACTTGAAGTGGGCATAAGAGTTGATCCGATCTCTCGGACCTTCAGGGAATGACATGTAGGGAAGTTGAAAGACCATGCTGCCGGGCGGAAGAATCTGTTCGATTCTTTGCACAAAGCTCCGGTCCCATTCGAATTCATCTGCGATCTGGGGAAATCGAACCGAAGGGGCATCGACCTGGGAAGTTTGACTATAAAGGCCAATTGCAAGAATCGACAAACTCCCTACCCACAAAAATTTCTTATTCTTGACTTTTTTTGAGAGGTTTAAAAATACAGCAGCCAAACAGAAAAAGAAAACAAACACACATATTCTATTATAATTCCTAATTCCAGAAAAAATAAAATAAGAGATTAAAG
>CAZFWE010000072.1:0-7344 GCA_964522685.1 uncultured bacterium
CCATCAGACTGGCGACCCAAATCTTCTAGCGTTGCCAACAGCCACTTTGGATCCACTTCTTGCAGATCGAGCTGCATCTGAAAATAATCGGAATATCCTAGACTCTTGGCTGCCTTGTTCCGGATTTCGACTAAGCCGAGGATCTGAGGCGCCAGAACTGCCCCGATTTTCTTGGAGGCAGCCCAAGCCGCTTTTCTTTTCTCAACGTCATTTTCTAGCTTTAAAACATCGAGGATATCATTCTCGGATACTTTTTGCCCTGCAAGCTCGGGGCGAAAGGAGGCGTAGCTTTGCGCCAAAGCCGCTTCTTTTTCAGCCATTTCCTGCAAAAGTGCTTTCGGCACCTGGTTTTGCTTGAATGAGCGGATCAGCGCGTTGAGCTGTCGTTTCAAGACCGGATCGCTGAGCGTTGGATCCTTGTCCCAGGCCAAAAGCTGCTGATAGATCTTCGGATCATTGAACAAATAGCGCAATTCTGTGTCCAAATCAGCTTTCAGATTGGCGGCATCTTTCATCCCCGTCGTTTCCAAGAGCCAAAAGACCTGATTGAGCTGTTTCGATTTCTTCGCGACGGTGGGGACAAATTCTTGCAAAAAGTGCTGGAAGGGATGTTCTTTCATGGGTATCCTAAAATAGCAATGAAACGGTTATGTCTACTCTTGATCGATCTTTACCAGGCGGCCATCAGCCCCTTCATGGGGCACTGCTGCCGGTTTACTCCGACCTGTTCGGAGTATGCCAAAGAGGCCATTCAAAAGCACGGAGTTTGCAAGGGATGCGGCAAGACCGTTTGGCGAATTCTCCGCTGTAATCCTCTCTGCCGCGGCGGCCTCGATAATCCTTAAAATTTATTTTTTACGATCTAGTCGAAGGCACCATTTGCCACTTGATGTAAATCAATAATGACACTATACTTTATAACGTTTTTCAAACCCATTAATCCTGAAAGGATTATATTTATGAACATGAACCCTCTTACAAATCCATTAGCTCAATTTCATAGTACATTTACATCAGTACTAGATCAACTACCGGAAAATGGAAAAATCTTAGAGATTACAAAAAGAATCATGATCGTTGTAGTTGCTCCATTTGCCTATTTAGCTCTAGGATTTCTATCTTTAGTTGGTCGGATTTACGATTATATTTATATCGATAAAAATATTACTAAACCTACTGGCAATATCCCTGATGTTAACATTCTTCCTGCTAAACTCTTGGAAGACATGAATCAGCTTAAAGAATCAATACTTCATGAAATAAATAGATCAATAGCAACCAACAAAATCAAATCCATGAAAGCGCTATTTAATATCAAGCTGAACGATAGAATTTTTAATAAAGACTATATAATCAAAAAGGCTGACAATACTGAGTTTGACAACGAATTCTTAACCCAAAGAATTGATTTAATCATAACCGAATTAAAAGAAACAATCGAAGATAACGACACAGAACTAAGCATTACATGGAATGTTTTAATTAAAAACAAAAACGAAACTTTCTTGAGAGTTGAAGGATGGTTTCAGGCAGGGCCTTTTTCAACACGCGATACCTCTGGCAGCTCGGGAAATATGTCCCCAGATCACTTTGAACAAGCATTTGCACGTGTTCTTGAAAGAATCGGCCGACAAGTCACACCTCAACTGAATGATCAGTTAGAATTTTTACAATAGATCTCTTGCATAATTAGCTTTGCTTGAAAAAAAATCGATGTTTTTTAAAGCGATAAAGCTGCCAAAAAGGACAATTTTGGCAAGCGAATGTAATTATGCAAGAGGTCTAATAGACGATTAATCGGGGATCTTGAGCGTCATCCCGGGATAGAGCCGATCCTTATCGATGCCATTCAAGAGGACGATCTCGTCGACCTTCACCTTGTATTCCCGCGCGATCTTCCAAAGGCTTTCACCCGGGCTTACTGTGTGGTAGCGCGCCTGGACGAGCGTTGGTGCTGGAGCCGAAACCGGATCGGTGGGAAAAAGAGAATTGCCTTCTTGCGCAACTATCGGCGCTCCAGTAAAGAGAAAAATTTTATCCCGGGAAGCCGCCCGGATCGCATCGCTTCTCGGCGAACTTGCCAACGCGTGGCAAAACGCTTCCGATTCTTCCGTCCGTTCGGTCAAGAGAGACAGCATGTCGAAGATGCCGCGATCGTCGAGCCGCTTTTGCGAAAAAGCGAAATCGGTCTTGAGAAGGAGTTCCGCTGCTACCTTAGACTTGTGAGCGAGGTAACTCAAGAGAAGCCGCCGCCGCTTTTCGAGGGAAAAGTCGAGAAGCTGCTCCTGCTCTTTTGCAAATCGCTCCAAAAGCTCCCAGTTTCCTTCGAGAGCGAGGCGCAATAGGGTGGAAGGCTCTTGAGGGGCATCGGTCTTTTGAAACAGGATTTGGACTGCATAAAACTCTGGCGTGATCATAAACGCCTGTTCGAGAGATTCGTCTCTCACATTCTTCTGGAGAAGGAAGAATAATCCTTTGCTGGTCAATGGCCATTTCTCTTCATACGCAAACCGAATCACAGCTTCAAATGCTTCTTCAGAAAGCCCGGGATACAATCCAATGGTTTCATTGTCCAAAGAAATTTCTCTTTTCTGCGGGATCGAAGCTCCGAGAGCTTTTTCGAGGTTGAAATGGTGAAAAGCGACTAACGCAGACAGAGCCAGATCCCGCTTAGAATACCCTTCTTCAATTAAGTCCCGATTGGTCAAAAGAGTAACGAGCTCTCGAAACGTGAGCTTTGCCATTGCGAAAAGCGCTGCCGAATTCGAAAGTTTTTTTTCTTTAAGGGTGGCGGTTTCATTCGAAACGCCAAACCCGAAAGAAGATCTGTCTTGCAGACTAAATGCGACAAAGGCCGCAATCAGTCCAATGTTGAGCGCTCCGCTGATCACAAGTGAGATATTCAGTATCCGAAATTTTTTCACCCAATTCTGCTCCATTAATCCCCCCATTTCAAGTGAGCCAACTCTAAAAATACTCGTTATCCGAGTTTTTGCAAAGGAACCAGTTGCAAAACTCTTCGGCTGCGAAAAATCGATGATTTTGGGCGATTATACCCCAACAACTTGAAGAAACGGTTGACAAATCGAGAATCCAGTCAAAACCTGGATAATTCACTCTGACGGCCACCCAAACGGGCAGGCGCCCCTCCCCTTCTCCCCCATAAGCCAGCTTAATTAAGGGATAATTATATATTACAAAATCTTTACTATTTAATATAAATATTATAGAATAAGATTAAGCAAAGATAGGATTAATATGAGTTCAGCAACAAATAATAACATTGTATTAACACCAACACCCTCTGAAGTCAACTATGAGGAAGCATTCGCAGATGTAAGAACCTATGGAATGGCTGGATTGTTCTCCCTCACTAATGCCGAGATGAGAAATATAGATTCCGTGCAAGACGTTCAACAATCCTTGATGAACCTTCAGGAAACCGTTGAATTACTTGCAAGCGACTGGTCCAATTATTGGACAGCAGTGCTCCAAACGGATAATGATAAAGTCCAGTATGACGCGGATCCGGATAACCATGATGATAAACATGATCCCGATGGAGGAAAGTGGACTGATCAACAAAGAGCCACTGCAGTCAGCGCGGATACCAACCAATATAACAATGACTCCACGCAAATGCAAACATGGAGCACATATTGGAGCTCGCAAGGTAACTTACTGAGTAATGGCGTTACGAACATAGGTCAAAACCTCTCCATCGACGGATCAACAATCCAAGAGGTTGTCATGACCATTATGAACGCACTTTCTCAAATATTAGGATCAATATAATTTAAAAAATTAAAAAAAGGCAATCCCATGTCAGCAGCAGAAAATATTACTCTAACACAAAATAGATTGATTGTAGACTCTTCTTTTCAAACAGAAGTTTTTGCGCAGGATCATGAGCCTCTTGATACGATCACGACCATTGGATCGGATCCAATGGCAGTAGAACCTTCGAAAAAGAAAAAAATGCAATTTTCTTCAAATGTTTCACCGCTTTTAGCTCCCGCTTCCAATGCCAAGAAACCATCGAATATAAGCGGTCTAGAGGCCCCTACTACCACCAATTCCTCTTTAAACATGGGAGAGACCAACCCCGATTCAGATCCCCCAGTAGCGGTCACTTTCTCTACCACTTCTAATATTACTTCCGATCAACAAAAAGACCAGGAATTACAACAACGCTTAGAGGCAATGGCGCAATTCACACTCGCTTTCAATCAATATTTGCAAGCCCGAGCCACTCAAAATCAAGTCGAGGAGAATACACAATCTGTCCTGACACCAGAGCCAGAACCTTCTCCAGAAGTCCAACAAGCGGGATTCGACATGCTCGGCTACATGCTGGCAATCATGAATGCGGCGATTCTCTGCATGCAAAACCAAGCTATCGTAGGACAACAAACGACAGATATGGCACAAGCTTCTGTCGAGCTTGCACAAATGCAACTCGATGAAGCCAATGCCAATTATGACAAGCTCATGAAAGAAGAAAGAAGCCGAGGGTTCTTCGGCAAGATCGCCTCTGCATTCAAAGCACTCGGAGACCTCGCCGTATTGCTTTCCCCCCCTGGGATGGCCGCAAAGATGCTCATTGATCTAGCGAAAAACCCTCATTCCTTAGAGAAAGGACTTCATTCCTTTTCAGTAGAGAAAGCACTTCATTCCTTTTCGCTAGAGAAAGAAGCTGTAAGTAAGATAGGCGATGAATACAAAGCCCAGTTTGTCAAATTCTGCCAAGACAACGAAGCTAGCGGCGGGATGTTCACAGCTCTCATCGCTATAACGATGATTGCCGCGGCTCCTTTCACTGGCGGGACCTCCATGGCCGTCATGGCAGCCTTCATGCTCCTTATGGAAGTAAGCGGTGGTCAAGAAGCGTTGAACAATCTCATTGAAAAAGTAGGTCCTGTATGGGCGCAAGTCATTGTGGAAGTTCTCATCCTTGTCGTTGAAGCTGTCGCTTTAGCAGGCATTAGTGGGTTAGCCGATGCAGCGATTGCGGGAAGCGAAGCCAGTGCAAACATAGCGATGAAAGCTGGGGAATCGGCCGAAGAGATCGAAATGACTACCTTTGCTGACGGCGCAGAAGAAGCTGGAGCAGTAGCCCTTGATACTTCAATCACCGCTTCAAATTCTATGCAGTCCACATTGGAAAATATTCTAAATACTTTAAAAGACGCCGTAAAAAGGGCGTTTGGAGAAACCGCGGGAAGCGCCGTAAGAAGCATCGGCGGAAAAACCCTGATACTAGCCTCAACGACCTCGCTTTGGAGCGATCTTACCCGCAGCCTTCTAGAGCTCAGCAACGCGTGCGGTGCAAATATTAGCGATGAGACTGAAGATAGAGTCTCTGCAATTACCGGAATGACACTCGATATCATCGGCGCTATATGCGGAGGCCTCTTAGAGTTCAGCGCAGGATCGTCAGATCTTCCCAAAGCATTGTCATCGAAGCTCGGCGAAGCCACATTCGATACCTTAAAAACGACGATTGGAGCCATCACATCGATGCTTATTCTCCAACAAGCCACTTATAATATCCTATACGGAATGAAGCTAATAACCATAGGCGAGATTCTGCAGGATCTAGCTGAAGCGCAAGGAACTCAAGCTCTTTTAGCCGATATCCTTGACCGAATTCAGATGATTTCTGCAAGCAATAGCAGTTCCATGAATGCACTCGGCGAGGTAAACAACGCAGTGAGCAGAAGAATGTCAATATTTGTAACAGAGTGGAACGCATTCGTTTAAAAATTAAATAAAAAACAAACAGGAAACTTATGACACAAGCAACTCAAACAAGTAGTTATACAGGCGGAATGCTGTTTAGCGCAGCCGCTTATGCAGCAGGCGACGTCGCTGACATCAGCCTTGTGGAAATGGAACAAAAAATATTGGACCAACAAGCGAAGCAAGAAGCAATGGAAACCCAAGCGGCAGCAGCAGTAGCAAATTGCAATATTGCAGTAAACATTGGAGAAGAACAAAAACAACAATCTTTTGCCCAAGCATACGGCGAGTTTGCTGCAGGTGGTGTAATGGCCGGAGCAGAAATAGGCAGCATCGGTTATAGCCAATACCGATCAAACCTTACCGAAGTGACAAGCCCGACAGATGGTTACAATGCAAAAATTCAGAATAACCAACAGTGGAGAGATGTATTAGCCGAGCCGAAAGAAGGCAGCATGGAATTTAGAAGCGTTCCAGGAGAAAACCTGAATAACACGCCAACGCTTGAAGATGCAAATAGACGATTAAAAACGATCAATCATAACCAAGTTGATATGGATCCAACGACCTATGAAGGTGGTCTCAACCAATTGAAAGCAGATGCCGAAGTCGCTAGAACAGCCGGTACATCTGAAGTAGGATCTCCCCTCCGAGATGCAAGAGAGACGACCAAAGACAGATTAGATGAAAACCAAAAGGCGAAGCAGAGCTTCGATAGCCAAACGGATGACATTAAAGGCAAGCTCACAAGGCTCAGTCAACTTACCGGCCAGCTTGCAACAGGTGCCGGCAACATGGAAAGAGGTAAACACCAAGCTCTCCAAGGAGAACAAGAAGGACTCAAGTCGCTTCAGGATCTTGTAAACTCTTCGGCTCAATCCATCGCGCAAGGAATGTCAAAAGTTTCTGATCAAAGAGACGACAACATAGCAAATGCAAACCGCATGTTCGAGACTTTGATCAATAGCAACGTTTAAATAAAAGTTCCTTCCTTTCTCCGACCGCCTCCTTTCCTGGAGGCGGTTTTTAATCAGCTCATAACAAGTTACTTACAATTTAATTGTTAGATTGACAATACAATAATTTTATGATATAATTATATAAAACAAGGATAATTATATCATGACAGCAACACAAACCAGCTTTCAAAGCACTCTCCGTCCGAGCGCGCAACCAAATGGGAGCGAACCGCCAGGGATAGGGCATGTGAACGAACTGTCAGGAATAGGGCATGTAAGTGAGCTATCAGGAGCGATGCATCTGAGCAGCCTCGAAGTGGAGTTAGTCCTTAAAACTTCTTCCGGCATCGAATATTCCATCCCTCTCGATAAACTAACCCCTGCACAGAAGACTAAACTAAACAGCCTCATGGCTATGGCCCAAGGACGAGCCCGAAATATCCACGATGAGATGAATCCAGCAAGAGGCCAGCCCTCTTCCCAAGCCCTTGAATTGGCCGAGCTTGCTCGGATCGCAATCGGGCATCCGATCTCTTTTCAGAAAGGACACCAATTATTCATTGTGAACGGATCCTTTCTTCGCAACTATACGGTCGATGACCAATTCCGAGATCGCGTCCTTTCAAAACCAGATCTAACGAAC
>CAZFWE010000073.1:0-7340 GCA_964522685.1 uncultured bacterium
ACTTAAAACTTTGGGAATTTTTGACTCGAGCCGGCAAATGGCCTTCGAAAGGAGAACAATGCCTTGAACTCGGCGCTAGCCCGGGAAGCTGGACGTGGGTCCTCCAGCAGCTCGATGCTAATGTTATCGCTGTCGACCGCGCTCCACTGGATCCTAAAATTGCGCATTTACCCGGCATTTGCTGTTTAAAAAAAGACGCGTTCTCTATCGGTCCTGACGATTTTCCCAATGCAAAATGGGTCTTCAGCGACCTGATTTGCTATCCCGACAAGCTGTTTGAATGGATCCAGCAATAAATGAAAAAAGATGTCCATCTCGTCTGCACTTTGAAATTCCAAGGAAAAGGAGAATATGAGGTCATCGAAAAATTCGAACGAATCGAAGGGAGCACCCTCTTACGCCTCTTCCACAACAAGCATGAACTCACTTGGTACAAGTTCGGATCGTGTTGACATTTTCTAATATTTAACCTACATTTTTGTTTCGAATATGGAAAATAAAAATATCCGCTGGGTTCAGCGATTTTCAAATTATAAAAAAACACTTCTTCAATTAGAAGAAGCCGTTGCACTAGGCAGAAAAAGGACTCTTTCTCGCCTTGAAGAACAAGGACTCATTCAAGGATTTGAGTATACCTATGAATTGGGGTGGAATACATTGAAAGATTTCTTGCAAAATCAAGGAAATCAAGCTATCTATGGTTCCCGCGATGCGATTCAAGAGGCCTTTAAAGTGGGACTCATCACGGACGGAGAAGCTTGGATGGAAATGTTCAAAGATCGCAATAAAACTACACACACTTACAATCAGCAAACAGCCAACGAGATCGCCAGTGCCATCAACAATACCTATTATGATTTATTCAAGAAATTGGAATGCATACTAGATGGCATAATTCCAAAATGAAGTATGGACTAAAAGAACATACAATATTCATCATCAATCAAGTTTTTTCCAAGCATCCCGAAATTGAAAAAATATTGATCTATGGTTCACGTGCTAAAGGCAATTTTAATCCAGGTAGCGATATAGACCTCACTTTGCAAGGAGAAAAAATCACCCATTCTCTTTTAAATAGGATCAGCCTCGAATTAGACGATCTTTTATTGCCTTATATCTTTGATCTTTCTCTTTACCATCACATCATCAATGCTTCTCTTCTCGAACACATCAAAGATGTGGGTCTAGTTTTTTACGACCGCTTCCTTTTCCTTTCAGGAAAAACTAGTGAATGAAAGAAGCATGGAAAGACTCTGCAAAGCTTCAGCGACTGGAATCGCTTCAATATGATCAAAATAAAGGCGAGTATTTCCCCCATAAAAAATGTAAAGCTTCGCTGAAGGATAATCAGACTGAAATGCTTTAAGCGACTTTAAATCATCTGAATCTATTTTTTTAGATCGTTTGATTTCGATCCCAATCAGGCCTTTGGGACC
Organism: uncultured bacterium; assembly: GCA_964522685.1. Classification (GTDB taxonomy): domain Bacteria; phylum Chlamydiota; class Chlamydiia; order Chlamydiales; family SM23-39; genus CAITMJ01. The sequence continues at coordinate 1,437 of CAZFWE010000073.1, forward strand.
ATATAAAACAAAATCAACTTCTAACTTATCTGTGGTTCTCCAAAAATAAATTTCATAACCAAGTTCAAAATAATTGTTAATCGCTTCAACTTCTTGAAAAACTAAACTTTCTAATGCAGGGCCTTCAGCTTCTTCAGGAGAATCAAAAGGCCCCATGGGGCGAAGCGTCCGATATACACCTACATCGAAATAATAAAACTTTGAATGAGCAACCATTTTTCGTTTTGCTCTTTTAGTAAATACAGGAAGTCGATAGGAGAGCAAAAGATCTTCAGTAATTTGAAAATAATCTTCGACTGTTTTTCTTTCGATTCCAGTCTCTCTGGCAATTTCAGAGCTATTGAGAAGAGAACCTTGCGAAAAACTCGCTATCTGTAAAAATCTAGCAAAAGCTCCCGCATTGCGCGTTAAACCTTCCTGCATTACCTCTTCCCGTAAATAAACATGAATATAAGAATTTAAATAATCCTCAGCCTTCACATCTTGCGCATGAATTGTCGGCAGTTGCCCGAACTTTAATGATTGTTCAATCTGGAAATCAGATCCCAGTTCAATCGCCGTAAGAGGAAACATTTTATAGTAGAGAGCTCTCCCTGCAAGAAGGTTTGTCCCTTTTCGTTTTAGCGTACGTGCACTAGATCCGGTGAGAATAAACTTATATCGATCGCTTTCAATCAGCCGGTGGACTTCATTCAACAGATCGGGTATTTTTTGGACTTCGTCGATAATGATCCAATTTTTAAATCCCTTGGGGATCATAGCCTCGATTTGATGAGGATTTTTGAGTAGATCAAAAAACGTCTCCTGATTCAAAAGATCTATGTACAAACCATCGGGAATTTTCGATCTTAACCAGGAAGTCTTTCCCGTTCCCCGAGGACCGAATAAGAAAAAACTATGACTGCCTTTGAGCGGCTTTTCCAGTAAACGCTTGTACATTTTTTGCTCTGCTTTTCTACTCCATTTTATCAGTTTTTTTGCGCAGGTCAACTCCAAAACCACAACCGATTGATTATAAGCTGTTTAAATTTTATATTTTTGCCAACCACGGTTCCATTTTTTTTGTTTTTTTGAGCAGCTAAACTCCAGAATCAATCCCCTGTCGAGTAAAATGACTTCATCTTCTCAAGATAAACGTCCCCAGTAAGATCCTTGAGCTTCATTGAAACCATCTCTTCTGCCTCCTTACTCGTCTGATAACGGAGTTTAGGCGATGGATCTTCGATCACTTGGGCTACGAATAAACCGACCTCAGCAGCCGTCTGCCCCTCCGAAATGCCTACCGCCCGTCGCGCGATCTCAGACTCGATTGATTCGAAGATCTGTTGGTATTCCCCCATTTTCCGCGCGGCCGCTTTGATGGTTAAATGGGTCTGCACAAGCCCTGGCTCTACGATCGAAACCCGAATATTCCACGGCAACACTTCAATACACAATGCTTCGGAAAGCGATTCGAGGGCGGCTTTACTCGCCGTATATAAGCTCCCGTAAGGAAGGCCGTAAACGCCTTGTTCGCTGGTGATATTCAAAATGCGTCCGCTCCCCTGCTTTCTCATCTGCGGAAGCACTGCTTGGATCATCCGGATCGGCGCGATAAAATTCACATCCATCTGCTCGGCGATCTCCTCCATGGAAAGACACTCTACTGGTCCGCCCAGTGCATACCCAGCATTATTGATGAGTACATCGATCCCTCCTTCTGCTTCCACGATTCGATCGACAAAAGCTCCTATCTGCAAAGGATCGGTTAAATCGACGATCTCTAAATGAATTTTCGAATGCCGCATAAGCGTCCGCACGGTTCCATAAACGTTGTAACCGCGATCTGCGAGAGTTTCCGCTACGGCCAGTCCAATGCCGCGCGAGGCGCCCGTAATCAAGATCGTTGGGGCTGCTGAAAGTTGGAATATTGTGAGCAAAAAAATTGCTAATTTTTTCATAAATCAATCCTTCATGTCCAGAAATTTAAGATTTAAACAAAGAATTTGTCAAAAAATCCTCCATTTTGTATCCTTTAGCAGGAATTTTAACCATAATTGATTCAACGATTTAAGTTTCAAAAAAAGTTTAGGACTGGCCCGATTAAAGAAATCGACTTATATTAAAAGCGCATCCCAGCGGGATTAAAACAAAAACGGAGAAGTCATATGGCACTTAAGAATCTAGATGATGAAAAACTTGGCGCGTTAGATTCCACTTCCCTAACAACAAAAATAATCGAAGCGGCCTTACTAACACCGGAAAAAAAAGCTTCTTCGGAAGAGCTTGAACGGATTGAGCGAGAAAGAAAGATCGCCGCCACTTCTCTACACCATCCTCCAATGTCTATGCAGCACTCCAATCCATTTATGTTCCAAGCGGTAAAGCCGCAAGTATCGAGCCTGGGACAAAAAATCTCCAATCTTTCTGGAATCGAAGGAGTTGATCGCGTCAGCCAAGCGAAGTCAACGGCCTTTCCATCAGCGAATATCGCGGGATCGATCTATGATATCGCATCAAAGCCAGTCCCGATTCCAGTATCTAGCGTCATCGAAGAAGCGCAAGCGAACCTGGAAAATTTACGAGATCGCGGAATTGCAAACGAACGAAAAGCTGCCGACCCAGAAGAGATCTTAGCGAGCGCTGAAGACATGGTCCCTGTGATCGATCTCTCCAATGAAGAACTGATCGAAAATGCACTTGAACCAGTTGCCATCCCGTTCCCGAATTTAGCCCGCGAGATCATGAATCTTGGCAAAGGCATGGAAGGGTTCCAAACGGGAAAACTAGGGGGTTACAAAAAGCAAGGGGATGAGTACAAGACAAAAATCAACCAACTCATCGAACTCAGTTCCCATTTGCCGAAGCTCTCCTCCGAAGAAACCAGTTACGAGTTGAAGCAAGAGACGAAAGATGAAATCCTCAAGATCCATGAAGAGCTGAAAGCAAAGGGGATCGATATTTTCCCCGGCTTGGATATCGATAATGCGTTCTCGAAAGAGCAGTTGGCCGCAGCAAATTCTCTCATCAATCACCATATCGACGCCAGCAGGACCTCGCTTCAAGAGCTCTTTACAACGAAGATCTCGATTGCGATCCAGTTTTTATCAATGATCGGAGAAGTGATGAAAAAGGTCTCTGAAAAAGACGACCAGGTGAAGAGAAAAACAATGCAACTCCCGCACTAATATGCTAGTACCTGATCATGAAAGTTTTTACAAAAAGATAGGGTTAGATTCTCTGGAAAATTTTCAGGATCGGGTACGAGAACTATTGGATGTAGCACGCGACAGCGATGCTCTCACAGACGCGCAGGTGGAACAATTCTACGCATATGCCTTTGCGCAGTATCGATGCGGAGGGCTTCAGAAAGCCGCCGAAGTCTTCTATGTCCTTTGTGCGAGAAGGCCCTTAGAAGCTCGGTTTTGGTTTGGTTTTGCAGCTACTTTGCAAGAGGAGAAGAAATACGAAGAAGCCCTTCGCGGGTGGGCAATGGCAGCGTTTCTCGACAAAGAGGACCCCTACCCCCACTTTCACGCGGCAGAGTGCTCCTTTTCAATGAAAAATTTGCGCGATGCAACGCTCGCTTTGAAAGAAGTGGAGCAGCGCATCGAAAAAAATCATCCTCTGCAAGATAGAATTCCCCTTTTGAAGGAGGCTTGGAAAATATGACGGCAATGCCCAAAGTGTACAGAATTAATACCGAGCAAGAAGACTCGATCAAACAAATCCAAAATAGCTCCATTGCGGAGCAACTCGCCTATGACGGCCTACTCGCGAAACCAGTCCAAGATCTCTTCTCCATATCGAGCATTGCTCCTTCGACAACAGAACGAGAGATTCCCCCTCTCCGCCCTCAACTTCCCCTCCCGGCTCCTGAATACCTCCATTTCGACCCCGAACTTCAAGCCGATGTGCAGCTACTTGCCCGCAACAATCAAGCTCTTCAAAAGTCGATCATGACCGCCTTAGAAGTTGTAGAAAATTTAGAAGAAACAGTCAAAGCTGCGGCAGCCAACGACCTCACCGAGCCTGAACGAACGCATTACCTCCTCCTCATCCTCGATCTCCACAATACCGTTGAAGAACTCTCCAGGAAGCACCTCGACTTCATCAGCAAGCAGATTCGCTTCGATTCTGCGGAACTCGACAAACTGAATCTGAAAAAGATCGAAGAGATACAAAAACATGCGGAGAAGCTCAAAAAGGAAGAAACCTGGAGCGTTTTCGGGACAATTGGCGAATATTTCAGCTATGCGCTTCTTTGGGTAACAGGCGGTACCCTCATTGCGATCGGTGCCGGCATCGTTGCGGGTTCTTTCCTGATTGCGGCTGGCGGTCTCGGCCTGGCCAACCGCGTGATGAGCGATATCGGCGCATGGCAAAATATCGTCGCCTATTTCACCAAATCGCGTGAGATGCAAGAAAAAATCGCCCAATGGATTTCGAGCAGCCTATTTTTTGTCTCGATGGGTCTGGGAGCCATTGGCGGCATCGCGACATGGCAATGCGGTGGACTACGCCTGATCGATGCTGCTGTTGGGACTGAGAAGGCAATTGAGAAGGTGACCATTGCAACAGCGATTACGACTGCAGGGATAAAGGTTGGAGAATCTTGGGCCGGGAAAGAAACAAAGAAAACAGAGGCCGCTTTAAAATTGATCGAAGGAAAGCTTACCTTGATGAGACAATCTCTCCAAGAGACAGGCTCCGAGGCCAAGAAAACCATTGAAACAATGCAAATATTAACAAAACAAACGAAAGAAGCCATTTCAGCGTTCGGCTGAGAACAGATTAGGAGAAAATTATGGGAATGAGAGAAGTTTTAAATGTCGCCTCTACTGCGTTGGATCAAACCAACTTCAATAATAAGCCCTTAGCGAGCCAAAGCAATGAAATGAGTCGAATCCTTCGTACCTGCAGCTCTTCCCAAGCTATCCGCCAAACGAATTTTCCAGGCTGCAGCCAACTCTCCCCATCAAAAATTTCTATGCCTTTCGACGTTGAAGTCACAGATAGGGTAGAACAAGTTGTACAAGCCACAGGAACTCTGCCTAACAAATCGAAAAATAACATCGATGAGACGGTTGCGTTTTTAGATAAAAATAACGAGATGCTCACAGATCCAACAATTCCTCTATCGGATGAAGTCAATTCCCTATTTCCAGCGGATGAACCAGAAATCGATAAGCGGAATTTTTTGATCCAAGTCAATCAACTCGTCGCAGAAATTATGCAACTACTCTCTAAACTTTCCGATCGCGACCGTAATAGAACGGATCATATGAAGAAAGATTTCAACATGTTGAATAACCTAGCTGGAGATTCAATACGGAGTCGAGGAGCATGGGGGCTTAGCGGATCTCTATTTGGTTTGGGTGCAACGATAGCATGTTCTTTTATCGCCCCTGGACTATCCCAAGCAGTAGGCGGCGTAGCTCAATCATTCGGAAACCTCTATGCAACTCAAGAAGAAGCAAATACAGCAACATTCTCAAATAAGATCAGTCTGATCAATACTGAACTTCAAAATATAGCCACGAAAGGCAGCGATAACAGCGGCTGGAAAAACGAACTCATCCAATCCCTGAACGACGTTAAGGAATGGATGCGAGCTTCTGCCCGCACCAATGGCTAAAATTCTAATTGCTAGAGCCCCTTATTTCAACAAGGGGCTTTTGACACCGTTTAATTATATTAGTTTGAATGCATAATAATATCGCAATTACATACAATTCAGATTCTTAAAGATATTAAAACAGATCAAGGCACATACCTCTTCGAACCGGCCTATCAACTATTCGAAAGCTGCACAAATAAAAGGAACAGCAAACAGTAACACTCCTTCTTGGCGATAAAACCCCCTATCAGCTATCCTAAAGCGGATATGGAAATACGCACCCAAAGAAAAGGCGCTATTGTTAA
>CAZFWE010000074.1:0-7283 GCA_964522685.1 uncultured bacterium
TCCGAAAAGTTTTTTTAGAGTCGCCTGAATCCCACGAAAGGTTCCCCAGGCTGTAAACGGTCCAGGATCGCCGCTGCTCTTTGAATGGTCAAGCCCGACGACGTATTGCGTTGCGCGGCGGATGATTTTAACGTCTTCTGTCGTACAGCCTGAGTCTTCCGCAGCAATGTAGATCCCGCCGAGTTCTTGCACGGCAGCCCCGAAGGCGAGGAGCATTTCGGGAGTTTTTTGTTTTTTGGAATCGGCGATGATCACGCTCTTTCCCCCACCGTAGCCAACTTCAGCAACCGCGGATTTATAAGTCATCCCTTTGGAGAGGCGAAGCACGTCTTCCAAGGCATCGTCGAATGTCGCGTAAGGCTGAATCCGGATTCCGCCGAGAGCAGGCCCTAAAGTCAAGTCATGAATTGCGATAATCGCATTAAGTCCGACCTTTTTATCAGTGACCTTTATGACCTGCTCGTAGCCTTTCACAGCCAATCGCTCGAGCTCAAGAGTCGAAGAGGCTTGCGCTTTCTGAACCAGGCCTGCTAACAGTTTTTTTGAACTGCTATGAACTTTTTTCTCCAAAATTTGCGTATCCATTCACTCCACCTGTTAAAAAATTTTCTGAAAGTATACCACAAATGATCATGTTTAATCAAGAACCCTACATAATGGTCTTGATGGAATTTATGGATTGAGATAAAGTAGACTCCTAAAATCTTAAGAGGCAGTCATGACCAGCGCGCTCGCGATCACTTCTGAGCAGAAAAGCGAACTTTTAAAATTTCTCAAAAAAAATAAAAACGTCGACTTGGTTACGATTTACCTCGCCTATGTCGAGGACAAGCACCATCTAAAGCCCGTCCTTTTCCCACGAGACAAGACGATCTACCAAAGCCTCGACGACCTAATCCGTCATCTCGAGTCGCAAGGAAAACTTTGCCGCGAGACGGAGATCACGATCCAGTTCGGTCAGCAGAGTGTCAACGAAGACACAAAAAAGATTTACATATGCCCCTTTACCGGAAAAGTTTTTGGCGACAATACCCATCCGAATCCTCAAGACGCTATTTACGACTGGGTCGCCAAGTGCCCCGAAAATAAGGAGCGCATCGGCGGACTCCCTGTGAAGAGATTTTTTGTATCTGAAGATCCAGAAGTAATCAAAAACTACATGTCAGAGCGCAAAGCTTCGATGAAAAAAGTTGTTTACTCGTCTGCGATTACCGGAAAACTATTCAACAGCAAACAAGCAGTCATCGACGATTTCAAAAAGAATCATGTCAAAATTCTCTCTCTGCTCGAAGTGCAGAACCAGAACCGCTACCAGATCGAGGAGCATTTCCTCTCCTTCATCCAAAAGCATTTGACAGAAGACAAGATCGCCATTTTTGTGGAAGCGCTTTCCGAACATCCGGAATTCGGACCTTATTTGGAAAAATGGGTCGAGAGCGAATAATCCTCACCGGTCCGGAAGAAACCATTTCGTTTGGCGCTCAATTTGCTTCAAAGCTAGCGTTCAATTCGATCCTCGCCTTACAGGGAGACCTCGGCGCAGGAAAAACCACCTTTGTTCAGGGACTTCTCAACGGGCTTAACATTAGAGACCTCGCACAAAGCCCCACCTTTACGTACCTCCAGATCTACGAAAGAGCCGTATATCATTTCGATCTATACCGGTTAAAATCAGAACGCGATTTTCTCCTCCTCGGATTCGACGAATTTCTCTTTGCCGGCGGAATCGCCGTCATCGAATGGCCGGAGCGCATCGAATCGCTTTTACCTCCGGATACTTGCCTTATCCGTCTATCGCACCACGAGCAAAATCGCATGGCGGAAATCACCACATGGAGCAAACGTGCGATTTGAAAAAGCAACTTTTGTCACCTCTGCACTGTTACCGGCTGAATTTCCTAAGAGGAAGCTGCCTGAAATTGCTCTTGTAGGACGCTCGAACGTCGGCAAATCGAGCCTGATCAATGTGCTCTTCCAAACAAAGTCAATTGCCAAAACCTCCTCGACTCCCGGCAAAACGCAAAGGATCAATTTCTTTTTAGTCGACGACGCTGCCTTTTTAGTCGATCTTCCTGGCTATGGGTACGCTGCTGCGCCTAAAGAAGAGATCGTAAAATGGAGCCAAGGAATCGACGACTATCTCAATCAGAGCAAAACGCTTCAGCTGATCCTTCTTCTCATCGATATTCGGCGCCAGCCTTCCAAAGAAGATTTCGCTTTGGCTGAATGGGCTGCAGCCAAACAAATTCCCGTTCTCGTTGTCTTCACAAAACGGGATAAACTCTCCGATGCAGAGGGAGAAAAGAACATGAAAGAAAGCCTTTCTCTTCTCCCAAAAGTTGCCGATGCGCTATGGTTTTCAAATCGAAATTTCCATGAACGGCGCAATTTAATCCAAAAAATAGCTGTTTTCATGAAAGCGGACAAAATCAATGAGGTCATTGCATGAGCCAGATCCAAGAAGAAATTTTCGTCTGTCTCGACTGCGAATCGACGGGGTTAGATCCAGGCCGTGATCGGATCGTGGAGATCGCTGGAGCGCGCTTTAACTTCGAAAAAGTGGTTCAGCAAATGGAATCGCTTATCAATCCGGAATGCGATATTCCTCAAACTTCGCAAGAAATCCACAAAATTTCTAAAGAAATGATCTTCGATAAACCAAAAATCAAAGATATTCTTCCTGCATTTCTGAAAATGATCGAGGGGTACGTTCTCGTCGGGCATGGGATCGGCTTCGACATCGCTCTCATTGCCGCTGAAGCAAAACGAAATCAGATCCCCTGCAAAATCCACGAAGCCCCCTTTATCGACACGCTCCGCCTAGCCCGCCTTTATGGAGAAAGTCCCACTAACTCTCTGGATAAACTCCGCCAGCATTTCAATATTGAAGAACAAGGCGTCCATCGCGCTATGAGCGATGTGATGGTCAATATCGAGGTGTTCAAATACCTCGTGAAGCCCTTTAAGACAACCGATATGATCTTCAAAACGCTGGCAAAACCGATCAAGCTTCGCGCGATGCCGCTCGGCAAACACAAGGGACGCCGATTCGAAGAAATTCCCATTGAGTATCTTCTCTGGGCAGAAAGAAAAGATTTCGACCAAGATCTTCTCTATTCAATCCGATTAGAACTACGGAATCGAAAAAGAGGTGGGGGCTTCGAGCAGTCTGCAAATCCCTTCTCGAATCTCTGAAAGACTGTCCACAAACCATGTAAAGCCGCTTTACACGCAGCTTTCATTTTGGTATTTTGAGGATAATGAATAAGTTAACGTTACAAGATTTATCTCTAAAAGGAAAACGGGTACTACTACGCGTCGATTTCAATGTCCCTCTCAATAAGGACGGGACAATTTCGGACGATACCCGCATCCGAGCAACACTCCCCTCTATCGAATATATCCTCAATCACGGCGCATCCATTATTCTCATAAGCCATTTGGGGCGACCGAAAGGATTTGATCCCAAATTCACGCTGGCTCCTTGTGCAAAACGCCTTTCGGAAATCCTTCATAAACCAGTCCTATTTGCTCCTGATTGCATCGGCCATAAAGCAGAAGCAATGGCGAAAGCGTTAAAACCAGGAGATCTACTTCTCCTAGAAAACGTCCGTTTTCATCCCGAAGAAGAGGAGCCGGAAAAAGACCCTTCCTTCATTGATGCGCTTGCCTCATTCGGCGATATATATGTCAACGACGCCTTTGCCACCGCGCACCGCGCACATGCTTCGACTGCGTTGATCGCTAAATGCTTTCCGAAAAAAGCTGCCGCTGGATTTCTCATGGAAAAAGAGATCAAAGCTCTATCACCTCTCGTCCATCAGCCCGAACGCCCTTTCTATGCGATCCTCGGCGGAGCAAAGGTTTCCACGAAGATCGGATTGATCCAAAATTTGCTTAAATTCGTAGATGGCCTCTTTTTAGGAGGCGGCATGATCTTCACTTTTTTGAAAGCGCAAGGAATTGAAATCGGCGATTCATTGTTCGAAGAGGAACATCTTCAAACGGCCAAAGATATCCTGAAAAATAGTCGTAAACTCCATTTTCCTTCTGACATCATCATCGCCAACGCGTTTTCCAATGACGCAGACAGAAAGACGGTCTCTCTCTCCGAAGGGATTCCCATCGGTTGGCAAGGACTCGATATCGGCCCTCAAACAATCCAAGAATGGTCTATGTCTCTTTCAAAAGCAGCCACCGTATTTTGGAATGGTCCCATCGGAGTATTTGAAATGCCTCATTTTGCAACCGGAACCCTCGAGATTGCAAAAGCTCTAGCTCAATCTCAAGCCAAAGTGATCGTTGGTGGGGGAGATTCCATAGCCGCTATCGAGCAAATGGGCTTAAGCCATCAGTTTTTCCACCTCTCTACAGGCGGTGGAGCCTCTATTGAATATCTTGAATTCGGCCATCTTCCGGGCATAGACACCCTCTCCGAAAAGAAATAATTTTATCAAAAAAACAATTCAGAAACATTTGATTGAATATTAAGAAAATTCGTCTATAATTCAGGCAAGAAATTAGAGGGAACTTGTCCGAGAAGCCTGATTTTTCTGGATGGCGAGCCTTTTTCTGGCCTATCCACCGATTCGAATGGAAAAAATTCCTGCCTATGCTAGGGATGTTCTTCCTGATTGCCTTCAATTATAACTTGTTGCGCACATTCAAAGACTCCATGGTAGTGACGGCCCGTAATTCAGGGGCAGAAGCGATTCCATTCATCAAAGTCTGGGCTATCCTTCCCGGCGCTCTTCTTTTAACTTATCTCTTTACACGCCTAGCCAATCGTTTCAGCCGAGAGAAAGTTTTTTACATCATGATGTTTCTTTTTTTAGGCTTTTTTTTCCTATTTACCTTCGTCCTTTACCCTCTGCGCGATACCCTCCACCCGCACGCGTTCGCCGACCAAATGCAAGATCTTCTCCCATCAGGGTTTAAAGGATTGATCGCCATTTTCCGCAACTGGACCTTCACTCTTTTTTACATGATGTGCGAACTCTGGGGCACGGCGATCATGTCAGTCCTTTTTTGGGGATTCATGAACGATGTCACAAAAGTAGGGGAAGCTAAGCGGTACTACGGACTCCTCATGATCGCTGCGAATGTCGCCTCGATCCTGTCAGGACAAGCGGGCGTGTGGCTCTCGAACCTCTCTTTCATTCCCTCGCTTCCTTATGGGGTGACCAAATGGGAGCAATCGATCCTCTTTTTAAACTGTTCCATTATCGCCTGCGGGGTCCTCACAATCGCTCTTTTCCGCTATCTGAATGCCCACTTCGCCAAATCCAAACATCCGCACCATATAGAGCCTGAAAAAATAAATATGTCGATGCGGAAAAATTTCGCCTATCTAGCGAAATCGAAATATTTAATATGCATAGCGGCTATTGTTGTCACCTATAACATCGCCATCAATCTGGTCGAGGTTGTCTGGAAAAACCAGATCAAAGAAATTTATCCAGACCCCAGCGATTTCCAGACCTATATGGGCAATGTCACCAGTTGGATTGGCATCGTCGCTACCTTTGCGGCCGTCTTCATCACCGGAAATGTGATCCGCCGCTTTTCCTGGACGACGAATGCGATGATCCCCGCAGCAGCCATGCTCATCACCGGACTTGGATTTTTCGGCTTTGTGGTGTTCCAAAATGCCGGTCTTGAGTCGCTTGCAGCCCTCGCAGGCTTCTCCTCCCCACTGGTCTTTGCTCTCTTCCTAGGCTCTTTCCAAAACATCTTTGCTCGCGCCTGCAAATACACCTTCTTCGACGCCACCAAAGAGATCGCTTTCATCCCCCTAAGCCCCGAATCAAAACTCAAGGGAAAAGCAGCGATCGATGGTGTCGGATCCCGACTCGGCAAATCGGGCGGCTCTGTCATCCACCAAGGCCTCCTCCTAGTCTTTGCAACCGTTTCAGCGAGCACTCCCATAGTCGCAATCATCTTCTTAGGTATTCTCCTCATCTGGATTCTTGCGATCGTCTCTCTTGGAAAACAGTTCGACCAGCTTGTCCAGAAACATACCACCCTTGAAATTCCCGACGAATCCCCTCGCGAAGAAAACCCCCTTACTACCTAAAAAATCTGCTTATAAGATATGGACAACTCATAGATGGATACGATCATTCAATTCCTCTTTGAACACGCTCCTCATGCCCACTGGATTATCTTTGGAGCTCTCATGCTTGCTGGCTTCAACATCCCCATCAGTGAAGATCTCATGATCATCCTAAGCGCCGTCCTAGCAGCTACCGTTGTTCCGGAAAATACAGGGCTCCTCTTTCTTTTTGTCTTTCTGGGCTGCTATCTTTCCGACTGGGTCTGCTACTGGATCGGGAGAAAATTAGGTCCTAAACTTTGGGAGATCAAATGGTTTGCGAAAACCATCGACCGGAAAAAGCTTGAATCGATCCACAATTACTATGAAAAATACGGTTTTTGGACGCTCCTTGTCGGCCGCTTCATTCCATTCGGCGTCCGCAACTGCCTTTTTTTATCTGCGGGAGCGGGGAAAATGCATTTCGGAAAATTCATCCTCAGCGATGGGATCGCCTGCTTTATCTCTAACACGACCCTCTTTACCTTAGCCTACTTCGCTGGGAAAAATTATGAAACCCTCCTCAAGTTCGTTAAAACTTTCAATATTTTCCTTTTCGCCCTCTTTCTGGTGTCGATAATTGTGGGGATTTGGTATAAGAGAAAGACTTCTTGCACCAAAGACCGCCCCATTGAATGATTACAGTTTCGAATGGCTTATCTTTTATTCGCGCCCCTCTTGCCTTTTTGTTTTGGCAGGACGACCCTAAAATCCGTTTTACGGCGATTTTGCTCGCTATGATCTCGGACTGCGTCGACGGCTATCTCGCTCGTCGAAACAAGTCGACCTCCCAATTTGGCGCTATTCTCGATCCGGCAATGGACAAGTTCTTTGTCTATTTTGTCCTTTCCATATTCTTTATCGAAGAAAAAATTGGCCCGTACGAATTCGCCACGATGCTTTCGCGAGATCTTTTTCTTTGCCTCTATGGGATCGCTAAGATCGTTTCTGGGCGCTGGAAAAGCATCGTCTTTCGCGCGCTCCGCTGGGGTAAGGTCACCACTGCCCTTCAATTTCTTGTCCTGATGGGACTTACTTTTGGTGTCGACTTCCCGTGGTATATTTACGTTTCTTTTATTGCCATGGGCTGGCTCGCTTTCCTCGAGCTAGTTCCCTTCTTTCGCGCGCGCGCAATGCCTTAGAGGGTGTTCTAAAAGTTATTTTTGAACCTTCTCACGATTGTTTTTGC
>CAZFWE010000075.1:0-7234 GCA_964522685.1 uncultured bacterium
CACATAAACCTTTTGGACGACGGGGAAGATTTTTGCGAGGTTTCGTTTGTGCAGTGCGGAGAGAAAAATCGTCGGGCAATGGGCGAGGAATGGGATTTCTTCTCGGACCCCACGCAATGCGTGTTCCATCTGCAGCTTTTTGACCAGATCCCACTTGTTGAAGAGGAGAATACAGCTCTTGCCTTTCGCTTCGATCTCGTTGGCGATCCTCTTTTCTTGCGTCGTAAATCCCTCAAATGAGTCGAGGACAAGAAGGCAGACATCCGCGCGCTCGATCGCCTCTTCAGTCCGGATCGCAGCGAATTTATCGACGACCTCTTTTTCGGCTTTTTTGCGGCGGATCCCCGCGGTATCGATCAAAAGATATTCGATACCATCTACCTTGATGCCGGCATCGATGGCGTCACGGGTTGTTCCCGCGATCGGGCTGACAATCGAGCGCTCTTCTTCGAGGAGCTGATTGAGAAGAGTCGATTTGCCGACGTTCGGCCTTCCGACGATGGCAACGCGGATGATGTCTGAAGATAGGCCTACAGGGGGCGCTTCCTCTTCTGCAAGGACGACATTCGAGAGTTTATCGAGGGCTGATTCGAGGAGTTCGGCGATCTGATATCCTTGCAAAGCGGAGATCGGGAGAATGTCGGGGATACCGAGGGATTGGAACTGGTGGATCGACGTTTCGTCCGAAGGACAGTCGATTTTATTGACAGTGAGGATGATCGGCTTTTTGCTCTTGCGTAGGATCTTGGCGACATCTCCATCGAGAAGCGTCGGGCCCGTCTGCCCATCGACCACGAAAAGAATCACGTCGGCTTCTTCGACGGCAAAAAGAGCTTGGCCTTTGATCTCTTCATTGAATGGTGTCTTGCCAAACGGATCGATCCCCCCGGTATCGATGAGCTCAAAAGGGCGACCGAAAAGCTCGGATTTTGCATAAAGCCGGTCCCGCGTAATCCCCTCTTGTTCGTCGACAATGGAGATCCGCTTTTGGCAGATCCGATTAAAAAGAGCCGATTTACCCACGTTGGGCCGGCCTACAATAGCGATTTTTGGCAGCATGATAAAAATTCTTTTGATGTGCCGTAGAGTATAACAGGAAGAGAGGTGACTATTCAACCTCTTTGAAAATAGTCTCGAATACCTGGATCAATTCTTCGCGGCTCAAATAATTGATAGCATCAGCCTCGTCTTGGCCGATAATCTCTTCCATAAGCCCTTTTTTCCTCTCGATGAGGTTGTGGATGTGCTCCTCGATCGTGTGTTTCGTGACGAGCTTGAAGACCTGAACGCCCCGGTTTTGGCCGATCCGGTGGACCCGGTCGGTGGCCTGGTTTTCTTTGGCAGGGTTCCACCAACGATCGTAATGGATGACGATCGAGGCGACGGTGAGATCGATCCCGACGCCTGCCGCCAGAAGCGAAGCCGTGAAGATCTCGCAAGCCGGGTCGTCGCGAAAGCGGCGGAGCTGTTCGCTTCGGTTACGGGTCGAGCCCTTGATGGTGGCAAAGCCGATTCCCTTCTTTTTGAGGTATTGCTCGATGATCGCGAGCATATCGAGGTATTGGGAGAAGATAACGATTTTTTGACCGCTATCTCTCGCCTCTTGAAGAAGTTCTACGAAAAGATCCCACTTGCCTGAATGATGTTCGTGATGCTTTTTGATGTCACCTAAAATGAGAGCGGGGTGATCGCAGATCTGCTTGAGCTGCGAGAGGGCTGAAAAAACGTGGACGTAGGAAATCGGCCTTGCCTGGTCGTTGATCTCAGCAAAGATGGTATTGCGGAGGTTTTTGGCAGCCTCGATATAGAGTTCTTTTTGCTCTTTCGAGAGGTCACAATAGGAGATCTCTTCGATTTTTTCTGGTAGATCGAAGAGCACTTCGCTTTTTTTCCGTCGGAGAATAAAGGGTTTGACGAGTTTTGTGAGAAGCGTCTTTTTCTCGGAGTCTTGAAATTTTTCGATGGGAGTGATGAATAATTCGCGGAAGGAGGTTTCGTTCGGCATGTAGCCGGGAAGGACGACGTCGATGAGTGATTTGAGCTCCCGGATCCGGTTTTCGATGGGCGTGCCTGTCAGGCCGAGGCGCATTTTCGCGCGGAGAGACCGAAGTGCCAAGTGCGTTTGGGAAGCGGCATTTTTGGCGATTTGGATTTCATCGAAAATAGCGACCTCGAAGTTCAGAGTGCGAAGATCTTCCTTTCCGGTGCGCAAAATCCCATAGGAGGTTAAAAGAAGGTCGTAATGTTCTTCGAAATAATCAAGAGAACGCTCTAACCCGTAATAGGTCGAGACTCGCAGCTCGGGCAAAAACTTTCTTAAGAGCTCTTGCCAGTGGTAAATGACCGATGTGGGGCAAACGACGAGGTATTTATTGGCTTTTTCTCTATCCTCGTTCGAGACCGCAGCCAAAAGAGCCATCGTCTGGTGCGTTTTACCGAGCCCCATGTCATCGCAGAGAAGGCCTGAAAGGCCGTGGCAATAGAGAAACCAAAGCCATTGAAGTCCCGTTTCCTGGTACGGCCTGAGCTGGGCTTTAAGGCGGCTGACATCAAATAAGCGATGCGTTTCAAATCGCTGCAGTTCTTCGAGAAGCTGCCGCGTTTCGACGGAATCGGGATCGAAGCCTTTCGGCTCGTGAACTTCTTCGAAGACGGAGAGTTTGATCCATTCTAACGTATTTAGACGAACCATTCCCTTTTTCCGGTCAAGACGCCGACGCGTCATTCCTCGAAGCCAGTTGAAACGGGGATCTTTTAAAGAGAGGAACCCGGCCGAAGAAAAAAAATGTTTTTTGCGCCCATTTAAAGCATCCCAGACAGAAAAGACATCCGTCATCCCGATTTCCGATTCGTAGATCAAATCAACGAGCCATTCCCCTGTCCGTTTTTTTCGGTCCCGCTGGATCTTGCGGATCTTCAATTTGAGATTCTGCGGTTTTGTCAACATCGGGTCAAGTTCGAGGATAAAAGGCTTCAGCGATTCGAGCTCGTATGCTAAAAAACTCGCTTCTTGAGAGGAAGGGATTGTGATGGCCGTCCGGTAGCGCTCAGGGAGCCGAGAGGCAGGCGGCATTTCGGAAAATCCCTTATTGGGCAAGTAGACAAAATCACCAAATATTCGCACATCTTTTGGATTGATTGCGGCGGCATACTCGATTTTCGGTCGCAAAGAAATCAGACCTTCTTCATTGAGATTCACTAGAAGCCCGATCCGAGATACAATCGCCTCTGAAGCGATAAAGTTGTGTATCTGCTCGAGCTCTTCTTTATGCGAGCTAAGAAAGGGGGGAATCTCTTCTTTTTTTAAAGTGAGCCCGGGATGTAAAGGAAGACGGCCCCGATTTTCTTTTTTCATGTAGAACCCAGAGCCTTTGATATAGACCCACTCTTGAAAATCGACTGATTCATCGAATTGCTCGGGAAAATCGAGATGCGCTTCAAAGGAGAGTTCATCGTCAGTGCTGAGAGAATACGTTAGATGGGCTTCCAAACTTCCCAGATGCGTTTGAAACCCCGGAAATTGGTGGAGCCAAAGGCGATGCCGGTTGACGAATTCGGGAACTTCCCCTTTCGGGGCGATCTTTTCTTTTTCTTCGAACATCAAATCGGTCAGAAGGAAAAATCCTTTTCCTGGCACGTAGGCATAAGGAGGGAATAGAGCCCCTTCCTCGCCTGACAAATCTCCCGGCTCCTCCACATAGAGTTCGACGTGGAGATTAAATTCGGCATCAAAAAATAGCCTGTAGCGAGCAAGAGTAGGTTCTGAGTGGATCGGCAAATATTTCTGGAGCATTTTTGAAGAGCGATTGAGAACTTCTGCGATCTTTTCTGGAGGCACCGTTCCGTTTTGAAAAAGTGGATCGCCACGGCGCCGATAAAACCCATTGCCTTCGACGTACAGCCAATCGCCGACTGGAATCCCTTGGAATTCGAGATCGCTGCTCGATTCGTCCCGCATTTGAATGAGGATCACACGGGACACTGGGTTATATTCGATCTTCTCGATCCCCTGATCTTCGTCATCGAATACCTTCAATGGCGAATTTATGCCGATCAGCGCAGGGATCAAAAAGGGCCAATTGACTTCTGAAATATAGCCCCAAATAGAAATCTCTGGAAACTGAATGGTGATCTCTTGTGGAAGATGTCCTTTTGAGCCAGTAAAGGAAATTCCGTAAGGTCTCTGCTCTTCTTCTAAACTCATCAGCCATTTTGCAAGATCGGACCAAAAGCTAAGTTCATAGCGGAGCCAATGACTCGCCTGTCCAGTCCGGTATTGCGAGATTTCTTCCGATGTCAAATTGGAGAACTTGATCGAAGTTTCTTCCGTTTCGACTTCCCGTTTTTCGACGATCTTCGCCAGCCGCTTTTTTGCCACCGGAGTCAGCGCTTCAATGGTTAAAAGCCGCTTTTTCGTCTTCGATTCGAGATAATAAAGCCCCTCTTTCTCTTTGTTGAGGCAATCAGGTTCGTAGCCATGCCGTTTTCCCCCCATCTGGCATAGGCGGTTCCAGAGAGATGCTTTGAAACGAATGTGGAGCGGCAACTTTTTGCCGTTGTAAATCCGCAAATAGGCTGCGGCCAGATGGGGACAGCCGTTTCCATCTTCGGAGGTTTTGCAACTGCAAAACGCGTCGCCGATCTGTCCCTCGTCGGAAATTTGAATAAAGGGAAAAAACGTCCCTTTTGTCTTTGTCTTTGATTCTCTCACCTCGAATTGATACGTACCGCGCGAATACAAAGGCTCTTTGACAGCGAGAGACTTCGCTTCCTTTTCGAAGAGCGTGACGAACTTAGGAGGGTTTTGCATACGGCCTTCCCCTCATTGTAAAGCTCGGGGAATTAAACGCAAAACGGTTATCGCAAAAGAAGGAATGCAAGAGGTTAATATTTAGCCACTTAAAATTATTTCATGAAACCTTCGAAGACTTTGACGGCGGGACCGATCATCACCAGGCGATTTTGCTCGATCTGGATTTCCAACTCGCCGCCGGGAAAAGAGATCGCGATGGGACTTGGGATTGAATACACTGTGTGAGCCACCAGAGCCACGGCGCAAGCGCCGGTGCCGCAGGCAAGAGTTTCCCCCTCTACTCCTCGCTCGAAGGTCCGAACCCGGATCCTTCCATCTTCCAATGCCGCGAGATTGACGTTCGCCCCTTTAGGAGCAAATCGAGGATGCCGACGCCAAAATGGACCTAGTTCATCGAGAGGCGCATATTCGATTGCATCCACAAAATGAACGACATGAGGGACGCCTGTGTCGACGAAATGGACAATCCCCTTTTCCGTAGCAATATGCAAAGAAAGACCTCTTGGCTCCCCCATATCTACCCCGATTTTGTCTCCGATGTAGGAAATTTCGACAATCCGATCGCTAACGCGGACGGGAGTATTTTTAAACGGCAAACTCAATTCAAGAAGAAAACGACCAAGACACCGAAGGCCATTGCCACAACCTTCCGTTTCGCGCCCATCGCTATTGAAAATCCGCATCCGCCAGATATCTTCTCTTTGTAAAAGAATCAAGCCGTCCGCACCGATTCCGAAGTGGCGGTGGCATAGACGGCGTATTTCCGATTCCCCGAGAGAAAAAGAGCCTGCCCGATCATCGATGAGGATGAAATCGTTGCCGGCGCCTTGAATTTTAGTGAACTTCAACATCTTTCATGGAAGTAATGACCTTGTCGAGGAGGCCGAATTCCAGCGCTTCCTGGGCCGAGAACCAGTTGTCCCGATCGATCGCTTTTTCGATGATTTTCCGATCCTTGCCTGTCGCCTCGGTATAAATATCGACAATCATGGACCGGGTCTTGATGATTTCCTTGGCTTGGATGTCGAGATCGGTCGCCTGGCCTGGGATCATTCCTCCGATCCGCGGCTGGTGGATCATAATCCGCGAATTGACTGTCGCAAACCGGCCTCCTTTCTTCCCCACTAGGCTCAAAAGGGAGCCCATTGAGGCGGCAAGGCCAGTCACCAAAGTCGATACGGGAGAAGTCAGCATCTTGATTTGATCCCAGATCGCAAACCCCGAATCGACAGAGCCTCCGGGGGAATTGATGATGAAAAGGATCGGTTTACCGGGCGCGATATGTTCTAAATACCAAAGTTTTCGGATAATATCTTTCGCGGAATCAGAATCGACGGCATCGGAAAGAAAAACACGCCGTTTTTCTAAGATCGCTGCATCGATTTTATCGTTGATTTTTGTTGGATGTTCTTGAGTGTGAGTCTCTGCCATATTTCCCCTTGTATTCAGATACTTCTATTGTCTCGTTAAACGCCTTTTTCGTCGATGGTCAGTTCCGGATAAAGCGGAAATTTCTTCAAGATAGCATGGACTCTTTCTCTTGCTCGGTGCATGACCTGAGAGGAAACTTTGGCCTTCGACTTCGCGGCGATCCCTGTTTTTTCGATGATTTCAGGTTCCGCTTCCTTCAATAGATCAGCGATGATCGAGGCGATTTCTTTCATTTCGGCCTGTTTCATGCCGAGGGTCGTAATGGCAGGGGTTCCGATTCGAATGCCCGATGTATACCAGGGCCCGTTCGGATCGCGCGGGAGCGAGTTGCGATTAACGGTTAAAAGAGCTTCGCGCAAAAGCAGCTCCGCTTGCCGTCCGTTTAGCTTGAATGTAGAAGCGACGTCCATGAGAAGCAAATGATTGTCCGTGCCGCCGGTAAGGACCCGCATGCCTTGCGAGAGCAGACCTTCGGCAAGCGCTTTTGCATTGTCGACGATCTGATGCGCATAGATCGAAAAAGAGGGAAGAGTCGCCTCTTTGAGCGCGATCGCCTTGGCCGCCATGACATGGGGCAACGGCCCTCCGAGTACAATGGGGCAACCCTTATCGACTACGTCCTTGTATTCGTTCGCGCAAAGAACCATCCCACCGCGAGGCCCTCGGAGCGTCTTGTGTGTCGTCGTCGTCACGATATGGGCAAACGGGATCGGGTTGAAATTGCCGCACATCACCTTTCCTGCCACAAGGCCAGAGAAATGAGCCATGTCGACCATGAAGGTAGCCCCGACGCTGTCGGCGATTTCGCGCATTTTGGCAAAGTCGATTAGACGTGGATGAGCAGAATAGCCTGCGATCAGGATGAGCGGCTTTTCTCGTTTTACCTGCTCGGCCAAATGGGAGTAGTCCAGAAGTCCCGTCTCAAAATCGACTTCGTAGCTGACTGACTGCATCATTTTCGAGGAAATGTTGTGCCGGTAGCCATGAGTC
>CAZFWE010000076.1:0-7213 GCA_964522685.1 uncultured bacterium
GCTGATGGCGGCTTTTGCCTTTTCCTTCATCACTTCTTAGGTAGCAACTTGGGTTTTAAATAGCCTTGTAGCTTCTGTGAGCAAGGTGAGCAAAATATCACAAATAATGAATTTTGGAAATTTTAGGGAAAAACGAGAGAGCAATTTGAATAGAGGCGTGATTCTGAAAGACTACGATAAGGAAAGTTTGCTCATCTTCCTCACAACAAGGGGGGCAGTCAATGGATAAATCGAAAGAAAAAAAGCAGGAACAGGTACCAACAGCAAAGACAAGCGTTTCAAGATGGTGTGCAGATTGCAAAGCAAGTAGAGTCAACGCCATTGAAATTGCTAAAAGGTGATGGAATTGTCCTCGATCCGCAGCTTAGTTGGGAGGACGCCCATAAACAGATCACTGGAACAAAAGATTTTGAAGTGGCTCACAATATAGTGAACAGTGGAGCTATGGCAATTCTTCCCCTAGTGGAGATGGGAAAGCCAATGTCTGAACAAGCTATTACATCCCTTAATATAATCCTTCAAAATTTGCATGATTTTCAGCCTAAAGATGCAATTGAAGCGAGTCTTGTTGCGAAGGCAGCTGCTCTGTTCCAACACGGGATGGTTCGATTATCAAAATTAGCGTCTTCCGAAAATGTCAGAAACTCGGAAACCCAGGCGAACATAGCTATCAAGCTGCTTCGGTGTCATAACGAAACGATTGAGGCGTTATCTCGCTATCGACGTGGTGGCGAACAACGGGTTGTTGTGCAACATATCGCTGATAAAATAGCGGTGGTAAATAATTTTGGTGGCACAGAGGGGGCGGGGTCTCACAAAAACAAAGGAGCTAGCCCATGTCCCTAGAGTGTGGAGCAAAAGCAAGGACCAATTTAAATAAACCCTGCCGCCAGCCTGCAATGGCTAATGGGCGATGCCGCTTACATGGAGGTAAGAGTACCGGTCCCCGAACGGCGGAAGGACGTAAGCGGATGAAAGAAGCCAATACAAAGCATGGGCTTTATTCGGCGGAGATGATTCAAGCCAGACGCCAGGCCCGCGATCTCATACAAGAGAGTAGGGCGATAAGTAGAGAGGTTTGATGTCTGGGTCTTCTCAATTTGAGAACCAGCTCTAAAACAGAGTTTTACAATAATTATATCCTATTTAAAACCAGTATGTTGAGTAGTTGTATTGCGTCACTATTGCGTCGATTGTTCTATTGCGACGCAATCGTGGTGGGGTACCAAAGGGCGCTGCGGGTAGTTCCTTGATTGAAGATCGCGCCTTGGTGTTTTAGAGCCTTGATTAATGTTTGTACCTGGTCTTTCGACAACATGGGCAATACTTGCATCAGCTCCTGGAGACGGCTCCCTGTTTGCTTGTGAGCCACAATATGTTTAAGTAGTAATTCTTTATGGGTTTCTCGATCAAGTCCTCGCTTGTGCGTATAGGTTCCGCTTTTACCAATAAAGTCGTAATATTTCCGAGAAAATGGATAGCGGACCCCTCTTCCTCGGCTAAATTTCTCTATGATGCCCGCTGAGAGCAATCGCTTTACATTGGGCTGCCATTTCACAGGGATAGATTCTTCTCGATGTATCAAATCCAAAATGAGAAAATCTTCTATTGAAAACCCCTTCAGTCGCTCTTGGCCAACTTTTTCTAAAAAACGGAGGAAGTGGGCGTCTTGAATATCGCCTGGAAGAGTGAGGAAGACCTGAGTTTCATCTGTATAATTGAAGTTGGGAAGAGACTTGCCCTGACAGATCGTCTCTTTGAACATGAGGTTAGCTCCTTGACCCGATCTTTCGACGAGTCCACATTTTAGGAACACTTCCGCAATGCGCCGATTTCTTGGGTGTTGCTTCCATAGGATGTTTTCTGCTGATATCCCGTGAGGAAACCCGCCTGGACTTTGTACTTCAATCCTTCGAGGGAACTGTCGGACAAAAATTGAACTTGCTGACTTGTAATCTCTATGAGCCACTGCATTTAATACGGCTTCTCGAACCACTTTCTCGTTAAAAGTGGGGATGCTGAGCATAACGAAACCATCTTGAAAATGTTGTTTATCATTGCGCAAGTTAATCGTATTCCATAGCTCATCAAAGAAGAGAAGAAACCCTTGAGTATGTTCTATTCGTTGCTGAGCTGGACCAGGTTCCTCGCCCGAACGATATTCAAATACTACCTCTGCTTGGGGCAAGAAAGTTCTTAAGGCTTGACGTTTGCCGAGAAGAATGAGGGCGGCATAGGTGATCTTCTCGCCTAAGATCAGTTCGGCGTCTAAGAGCAATTGAGAAACGGGAAGAGAGGCTATAGCTTCGTTTTCAGAGTTGCGCTGCCACAGGACTCGCAAAACTTCAATCGCTGCAGGATCGAGATGATCCATCGTGGCACCTTTACAAATTTGCTCAGAAAAGTCAGGGTCTATCTCTGCAAAAATGCGCTTCAATAGGTCTTTTGTCATAGGCACTAAACTTTCGCCGGCTCGCATCCAATAGGCACCTTCATATTCAATCGCATCACCTCTTGGCCTTGCAGGAGCATGAAAAATGAGGACGCGTCCTTGAGGAAGCGTCACTTCTTGGATATCGATTCGTTGTCGCAATTTTTGCGCCAGACTGAGTTTGCATCGATTCAAGTCATGAAAGGCCTGGGTACCTACGATCAGGCGAGGTTTTTTGTCGGTGATGCCTAAAATAAGGCGACCACCTCCTTCATTTGAAAGGGCAGCGCAATATTTGGCTAACTTGTCAAAAGAAAAGTCGGCTTTTGCCTCTTTAAACTCAATGCATTCATTCTCGTCATGAGTCTGAAGAAGTTCCTCGAGATCATCTAAAAGGAGATTCAATGGTGTCCTGCAACAAATTTAGAAAGAATTTTAAGTGGGTTCAGATTTTTTTTCAAAACCAACTTGTTTTCATTCTTGTCAAAGCGACAAAAACTGGCGATGGTGTTGTCCTCAGATCAGTCGCACATCCAATAACGAAAAACTGCAGGCAATGACTGCAGAAATGAGCTGGGCCCACAATGTGGTTGTATTTGAGAAGTGTAAAGACCCTTTGCAAAGAGAAAGATCGAACGATTGTTGAGTATGCCTTGAAGGGGGCTAATAAGCCGATTGGAGTTGCAACGTATCAAATGTTCAGAGAGCTGCCGAAAGAGTTGAAAAATGAGTTGCCGTCTCCTGAGCAGATCGCGCTGTTGCTTGAGCACATAGCTATAAAGTAAAAATATGGTCGTGTTTTGCAGTCTTAATGCGCTTAAAATTAATGGTTTATTTGATGTAAAATCATTTTTTTTAAATACAGAGAGGTTGTTGGTTGGTTTTTCTGTAGCTAGGAATCTAGTTATATTCGTAAAATAGGGACCCCCTAATATGGCAAGGAAGAATTTATGAGCATGTGATCTAGAAAATGTATTTTGTAATCCATAGATATTCAATTAAAAATGAGGTTTTATGTCGTCCGTTTTAATAAGCCCTAAAATGGTGGGTTCTAGCTCAAGGTATGAACCTGATAAGCTAGAGGCGGTTAGAAAATTTGCCCGCATGATGCCCAAAGTAGAGCTGCATGTTCATTTGGAAGGAACGTTTTTACCTGAGAGAGTAATAGAGATCGCACAAAGAAATGGGATCGAGCTTCCAGAGCGATACAATACTTTAGAAAAGCTTCGGCAAGCTTACGTTTTTAAAGATTTATTTAGTTTCTTGGATTTGTATGCCGTGTGTGCTTCTACTCTGCAAACTGAAAAAGATTTTGAAGCGCTGACTCTAGATTATTTGAAGTCGGCTCATCATCAAGGAATTGCGCATGCAGAAATCTTTGTAGGATTCCAGCTCCATATGGATCGGGGAATCGAATTTCCAACGGTTCTTAATGGCGTAAAAGCAGCAATGCAAAAGGCAGAAACTGCGTGGGGGATCACATCGTCCATCATCTTAGATATTGATCGAGGCAAGAGTGAAGCTTCAGCCATTGAATTATTTAATCAAGCGTTTGATAGAGATGGCCAACCTATTAGCCCTATCATTGGAGTTGGATTGGCATATGCTGAAAATGACAAGAATCCTCCATCTAAGTTTACTGAGTTATATAGAAGGGTTCACGACGCAGGAATGCTTGCAACAGCTCATGCGGGAGAAGCTTTTGGCCCAGAATATGTGCGAGAAGCTATCGAAGAGTTAAGGGTTCATCGAATCGATCACGGTGTACGATCTATCGAAGATAGAGACACAATCAAATTATTGGCAAAAACAAGAATTCCATTAACAGTATGTCCTCTGTCTAATATTTGTTTAAAAGTTTATAAAGACCTGAGTCATCATCCATTTAAACAATTAATTGATTCTGGCGTTGTTGTAACTGTAAATTCTGATGATCCTGCTTATTTTGGAGGCGGCATGAATGACAACTACGATGCCGTGATTGATGCATATTGCCTGAGCTTAGAAGACGTATATCAATTAGGCCGGAATAGCATAAATGCTTCGAGATTGCCAAATGTTCGCAAGGATTTTTTGTTAAAAGAATTAAACCATCTTTATGGAAGTTCCAGAATTGTTTTAAAACTATAGATATTAAAATATGAAAATTTTTTTATTTTTTGCTCTTGGTTTGTCCTGTTTTTCAGGCGGGGTGGAAGCTTCTGACATCCGAGAACAGTATGACCATCTCAACACAGCAAAAGCTTACGCCAAGGGAGATTATGATGAAACGTATTTTCTCATTCGTCGATGTCTAGAGGAATACTTTGCTGATTGGCCGATTGAAAAGATGAGAGAAGCTCGTGTCTTGGATTATGGGTGCGGAACAGGGAGATCATCAAGACTTTTAAAGAGTTTTGGGTTTGACCATGTATTGGGCATAGACCCCAGCAGTTCGATGGTTGAATTGGCAAAAAAATCTGATCCTTCTGGTGAATTTGCAGTTATGTCTTCCGATTTTGATTGGAGTGGATTGGAGGGGAAATTTGATGTTGTATCTTCTTCATTAGTTCTTCCCGTTCTGTCAACGAAAGAAGAAATGGTTTTGTACTTACAAAATGCTCACGCCGCGCTAAAGGATAATGGAATTGTTGTTATTGTCGCTTGTTCAATCGAAGCCTTTGATCCAAAGTGTACTTGGCTATCGTGGGATCAAGATTTTCCAGAAAATTATTCGGCAACGAATGGCGATACGGTAGCATTCCATTTAAAAAAGGCCGATTTTTTGTTACATGATTCGCTGTGGACTCCTGAATTTTTAGAAAAAACGTTTGTAGATCAATCGTTTAAAATAGAGCACTTATTCAAACCATTGGGTCGCTCTGATGATCCATTCCTTTGGGAAAGTGAACTGACTGTAGCACCTTTTGATATTTATATCTTGAGAAAGTCTGTCTGTTCAGAGGGGAGTTAGTTTGTGAATGTGCCTTATTTAATCTCTGTATTTACAATATGCGTTTTGTCTGCTCAGACAAAGCAGGAACTCCCCGATGTTGATGCAAAAATTAAAGAACATAGCAGTAATCGGCTTACAATTCCTCAATTTTTAGGGGAATTTTTCTCCCTTAATCCTCTCGTCATTCCGCTAACCAATACAGATCAGTTAGTTGTAAAAGACATCGATACAGTCTGGGATGTTGAGAAATTCAAAAGACCTCGCATTCCTGCTAAAATCGGTGAAGTAGGAAACCAAACTGATTTTATGAAACCTGGAGTTCCTCGTTGCCTTCATCTCCCTATTAAACTACCCAAGAGTGATATTCGTATCCCACAAGAATTCCAACAATTTACAGAAGTTCTTCAGAAAATCTTGGACTATGAGTATTCTGCAAACCCCCATTTTGATAATTACTACGCTTATTTAACTGTCGATCAGGGTTTTGTCCCAAGAGAATCTTCTCAGCGAGTACCTGGTCCTCATGTAGATGGAATCCCTAGAGATCGAGAAAATCCTCAAACCGTGATCGACCATGCCTATTTGGTCACGAATGCCATACCGACTCGCTTTTACTTTCAACCTTTCGATATGGACGGATATGACTTGAATAAACATCATTTCTTCGCCATCTTCCGCGCGTTAGCTGACGAAACACAATGTTTTACAACAAAGCCTTTTGAAATTAACCTCATGAACGCCTATTCAGTCCATACACCTGAATACGCTGAATACGATGTTGATCGAACTTTTCTTCGTCTTGAATTTTCTGTTTTGGACTTTGATCGGGAAGGAAATTCCATCAATCCAGCTTTTATAGGGGATCATGATTACCCCTCTTATCCATTCAATTATATCCCTCGACCTATTCCTAAACATTTGACTTTGCCGGTAAACGTATTTCAAACCCAACCAATTTCAAGCAAAGTATACATCGATTTTAGTTTTGACCAATTTGACCGAGCTAGGTTGGTCAAGCAGTTGCGTGATTCTCCTCGGGAGTCAACTGACTATCGCCATTTAGAGACTGCGATTAGCCAAATAGAATCGGGACACTTAAATGGATTTGTAGCGGTTCAAGATCATGTTGTTCAGGGGTTTTCTGTTTTTGAAGAAACGCCAGATAGAGTGAACGTAAGTATGCTCTACACTCATTCCAACGGGAGTGGCAAAGAGTTGATGATCTGGATGATAAAAAATCTTAAAGGAATTGCTGGAAAACGACAGCTGGTATTCGTAGAAGATGAAAACAATACGGATATGATTAAGCACTTTGAGAGAGCTGCTAATATTGCGCAAGTCCCTTATTCCATAGAAAGGACTTACTTCGGGCAGCTTCTAAAAGAGACGGAATCCCATAAAGAATACTTGGCTCAATTAGGTCTAGAAGATAGGGCAAAAGGCATTCAAGTGACTCTCTGGGAGGCTCCAAAATCATCTTCGCTACTTGATCTCACTTCCTTTAATCAGCGAACACCGCTACCGATCGAAGCAGTCAATTTCAACCCTAAACAGAAAAATACATTGATCACAATTTCTTCAGACACAGAAGGAAATGACCCAGAGGAGTTGAGAAAGATTTTGGATATTCGTCTATATCCATCATTGAGAAATCTGATTCGAGAGGAGAAGCTTGAGGTATTCCTAGGCTCATCCGCAGAAATGGCTGCATACTATAAAAAAAGAGATTGCAAAATATTGCTTCAATTTAAGATTCCTTCTTCTGCAACCTACTATCTTGCAGAAGACTCAAAAGGCAAAAAAATAGTAATCATGGCCGGATTAGTTAGCCGAGAAAATTTGATCGC
>CAZFWE010000077.1:0-7177 GCA_964522685.1 uncultured bacterium
AAAAAAAGAAAGCAAGCCAGGAAAAATCTTCTCACAGCTTTATTCTATCCAACGATGGACAAAAAAAATAGAGATAGATATACACCAGTGAATTCGAAAATTGAGAATTTGACGAGGAGGCCGCCTGGATTTGAATCAGGCTTTGCCGGCGCTGAAACAGCTCAATTTGAATAAATTGAGCGATGGAGGCAGATTCAAAGATAGTGCCTGTCCAACGCGGTCAAAAACCAATTTTCGAGTTCACTTGTGTATACTAGGTTTATACTATGAGACTGCCCCTTAAAAAAGCAAGACACGCGATCGCCCGATTTGCTTCGGGCCACTATAATTTACTGCTAATGCTTTTATTCTGGCTCTTCGTATTCCGCCCCTATGAGCACAAAGGACTTTACATCGGAGTCTGGAAAGTCTTTTTGACAACAGCGCTGATGATGGCGATTTTTACCGTCCATCATACCCGGGTTGTAAAAATCATCGTCTCCGTCCTAGCGATTCCAGCTGTTGGGTTCTCTTGGCTAGACTTGTTTAATCACGGGGCATTTGTCTTATTTGCAACGTGCATCTCAAACGCCTTATTCATGGTCGTTTGCGCCGGTTCGATCCTGAATGACGTGATTTTGAGGCCGAAGGTGACCATGGAGACGCTCAAAGGCGTGATCTGCGCGTATTTTCTCATCGCTTTCATCTTTGCCTACGCCTACCTTCTCATCGAAGCTTTCAATCCGGGGTCTATCCTGGTCCGGGGCGAATTGATCAATGCCTACGAAAATCCCCAATACTTTTTTGCCATCATGCTCTACTACAGTTTCGTCACCTTTCTCACGATCGGCTACGGAGACATTGTCGCCATTAAAGATCTCTCTCAAACTGCTTGCGTCATCGAAGGAATCCTGGGGCAATTCTATATTGCGATCCTCGTTGCCCGCCTCGTCTCGGTCTATTCATTCTTCTCTGATAAACGGCTTCTTAAAGTCTTCAAACGCAATGCCAACCAAAAGAGCTGAGTTTTTACATCAGCTTCGAACTAAAAACTGGATAGATCTCGGAGTTTATTCTAGGAATGGACAACGCAGCAAATCCAAGACTTGTCCCCTTAGGATAGCCCTACCTAAGCGAACCCATCGAGCGAATACTTACCTGAATTATTCTGAGACTGATGAAAGTCTGCAGGAGCATTTTGATATTCAGAAATTCCTTGAACTTGTCCCATGATAACTTCTCTAATTTTTTGGTAAAAATTTTAGCTTATTAAGGGACATAAATCAAGGATTATAAAAACAGACTATCCTGATACGAGCTTCTCGTAATCGAGAAGCGAAAGCAAGCTTTCCAATTCTTCAAGATGGGAGATCTCAATCTTGAACAGCCAGCTTCGAGTTTCCGGGAAACGGTTGATCAGCTCCGGTTCTTTCATAACGGCTTCATTCACAGCGACAACTTTCCCAGAAACAGGACTATACACATCAGCCGCCGCTTTCGTTGACTCGAGCACGCAGATTTCTTGGCCCGCTTTTACCGTAGATTCTACATTTGGCAACTGTACATAGACGATTTCACCCAGCTCTTTCTGCGCATACTGAGTAATCCCCACTATGCCGATCTTCCCGACTACTTCGATCCATTCGTGGGATTTACTGAAAAGCTTATCACTCATCGCTCTTGCTCGACAAACTTCAATGTTCCCCAAGTGGCCGGATGCTGCTCAATCGCAAATTCCTCGGAAGAGACGGCAAAATGCTGAGGAGCCCCTCCTGTCCGGTTGATCCGATAGGTAAACCCTAGACGAGGAAAACTCATTGGATCAAATCCTGTGAGACACTGAACCGGAATCTCGATCTCCAAGGAATAAGACTTCGCCTTGATTTTAGCAGCGACGTTTAGATCTTCGGGATGACAGAGACGGTGTACATCTTCATTGCGAAAGCGCGTCGCTTCGCGGCCATAAAATCCTTGGATTTCCGCTGGATAAAAGACAAAATGATGGCAAAAGCGAGAGATGGTACCTTTCGATTTCAGATCTCTTGTGTCGATAAAAAGTTCAACGGAATCCCCTTGGCGGATGTCCCCGTCTCCGATATTTTGAAAGGGAACATGGACATCGATGAAAAAAAACATCTTTTCAAAATGCCAAGCAGCATAAACATCGGCAAACACTTCTTCGCCCAGTAAATCGGAAGTCGAAGAGAGCAAATACTGCTTATCGGCTTTAAGAGATCCTTTTCCAAGGAAAAGGCAATCTGCACTGATCCCAAAAAACTGGACCGGGCAAAGAGAGGGAAGTTCTTCAAACATAGCTCTACTCCTGTTCGGGTTGGAGGGGAATCACAATGGCATGTTTTTGTCGCATTGTGTGGAGCAATTTTTCAGCGAGGACTCGATGCACATCTGCTGCAAGCATAGCCTTACCAAAAGAAAGCTGTTCTAAGATCGGCTCTTCAGAAGAAAAGCGGTTTTTTAAGAAAATAAAATGTACGGCGCCATCGTTTGCCGTATGGACAGGCGACCATTGATTAGGAACGAGAATAAAAGGCTCTTTTGTCATCCAATCCTCCTCTGCGGTTCGTGTAATTTCTTTTTCAATGCGTTCCATTTTAAATTGAGCAAGTAGTGGGTTTTCACCCTCGACTTTCACCCACAAGTGTTCGTTTTGATTCGCGGTGAGATCCTCTTTCGCTTTGAGGGCGAGAACTTTCCAAGGCAAAGTAGCTAAAGGCACTTCAGGATCCTCTCCTCTTTCTTTCTCGAGGACTTTCTTCAAATCCGCTAACAACAAATCGGCCACATCTTCCTTGATTTCAGAAAATTCCTTGCCCATTTTTTCAGGAGGGAGCTTCATTCGAACGTTCGGAAATTCCTTTTCTAAGGAAGAAGTAACGAGTTTCGCGAGCGACCCGTCTTTTCGGGCTTCCTCATATGTTTTGATTTTCGGTTCGGAAATCTTCTCGATATTCTCAAAGCGAAAGACGGCCTCTTCCGTTTCAAAATGATAGAGTGCGGAAAGAGTTGCTTCAGGAGAAGAAAGGATTTGGGAAAATAGAGCCCCTAGCCGTTCGGGATCGTCGATATGAATCATCTCTATTTTGCCATTGCAAAGAACCAACCGAGTGTCTTTTCCTTCTACTAGCTCGAGAGACTCTTTCGTCCATTCAGGATGTTTGTCAACTAAAAGACGACGGGCAAAAAAGTCGACCTTCCCTCGCTGCTCCGGTCCTAATTTTTCCAAAATTTGAAATCTCTCTTCAGGTGTTTTGGCAGAAAACGGTTGCAGAAAGGAAAACTCGCTCTTCAAGAGCTTCCAAGCTTCTTCATTTGTTTCATATTCCCAAACTTCCCTTAAAGGAGCTCTCAATGAGGCTTCTCTTTTATCAACGGCAGATACTTTGGCCCTGTACTCGATTCCAACCAGTTCTGGCGTCTTCTTTTGGACCTCAGCGACCGAAAAAAGAGAAGAAAGGGAAGGGAGATCCAAGAGCCCGTTTTTACCCAGGGGAGCGATGGCTTTCAAGTACGCTTGAAAGGAGTATAAATCAGTCGCCGTCGTCATCTTCAAGGAGGAGGGCCATTGGTAGAGGTCAACCACCGCTTTTTCTTGCGCTAATGCAGAAAACTCGGTATAGGAGAGACGATCGAGAAAAGCAGCTTCTCCGAGATCTTGAAAATATCTCCGGAATAAAAGCACTTTCCTCCAGACAGTGGCTGCTTCTGACTCATCCATACCTAAAATGCGGAGCTGATCTTTATAGTTCAACGCAATCGGCCATTTCGCGGCCTGCAATCTTTGGATCGACTCAGCGAAATTACGCTTTAAGTCACCTTTAGCTTCTTCCAAACTAACCCTATATCCATGCTGCTCCGCAATAATAGCGGCATTGTAAACAAACTGCGCCATCAAATCGACGAAATCTTTTCCAAACCAATCGGAAAGGGAATGAAACCCGAAAAGCGATAAATCGTTTTGGCGGAGTCGCGGATCGGGATGAAGCCATTTGTATTGCTGTTCGTACATCACCAAAACCCGTCGCAGCCATTCGGCTGGCAACGCACTTTGCAACTGATAGAGATTCACTAAATGGCTAAACGTTTCTTCGTTGCAGCTGTTTTCCGATTGTAAAAAAGACCACTCGCGATTGATATCCGGCGCAAATCTCTGCCACATCGACTTCGCAGAAATAAAAGGAGCTTCGGGATGTTCGTAGGCATGGTAGGTTTTCACGCGCTGGAATTTATTTTCCAGTTGCGCTTTGAACTGCTCATAATTGCCTCGGATGAGAATATCAGCAACGCCTGTAGCTAACAAATCTCTCCGGATGACCCCGTCATTGAGCAAATTAATCGATACTTGTTTCCCATTGAGCGCAGCATCGTCCCTATCGGAACTCAAAAATCTCGATAGCGCCGATACTGTTAAAAACTTTAGATCTGAACCGTCGACCGCTTTGCCGATCGCCTTGTCTTCTCTTTTTTCCACATTGGTAAACGCACTGAAAGTCCCGAAAAAGACAACGGAAGAGATGACCATCGCCGCGATCACGAAGAAGAAGTATTTTTGGTATTTTCGCAAGAAGTCAAGCATAGTAATCCATTCAAAAAAAGAC
The DNA here is from genome assembly GCA_964522685.1 of uncultured bacterium. GTDB lineage: Bacteria > Chlamydiota > Chlamydiia > Chlamydiales > SM23-39 > CAITMJ01. The sequence goes on from CAZFWE010000077.1 coordinate 4,596, forward strand.
CCTCACTCTATCACAACAACGACTATGCCGCAAAAGAAAAATTTAGTCCAAAGTCCAGTTAGTAGGCCTTCGCGTAAATTACTCGGCGTTTCGATGGCTTGCCTGTAATGACACAGAGACCTTCTTCGAGCGGCGAATCCAACGGAATGCAGCGGATCGTGACATTGAGATCATTTTTGATCTGCTCTTCGACTGCGGAGTCTTCGCACCAGTGAGAAAAGGCGAACCCACCGTGAATTTCGGGGTTTTCCCCATTTTTAGGGGTGAAAAAATCGTAAAAATCTTTCTTGTTGTCGATTTTTACGGTGTGTTGATTTCTAAATTCTTTGGCTTTTCGCAAGAGCGCTGATTGGATGTCATCCAGGATGGAACAAATTTTCTGCTCCAGCTCGTGAGGAGAGAACGATTGCGTATCGCGGTGAGCTTTGTCTCTTCTCGCAAGCGAGAGGGTTCCCGCTTCCACCTCACGAGCACCCACTTCTACTCGGAGAGGGATCCCTTTCTTGATCCAATGCCAGCTCTTTTCTCCCGCTCGCATATCCCTTGTGTCGAAAATCACTTCCAGCGGCTGGCCGTGGTAATGGATTTTCTTTAATGCTGCGGTGAGCTTCTCGCAAAACGGCAACACCAACGCTTTTGCCTCTTCGCTGTTCAAGATCGGAATGATTACCAGATGGGCAGATGCAATCCGAGGAGGAAGAACGAGTCCGTCGTCGTCGCTGTGGGTCATCACCAATCCACCGATCATCCGGGTGGTCATCCCCCAAGAAGTGGTCCAAGCGAATTCTTGCTCGCAGTCTTGATTGCTGAACTTGATCTCGCACGACTTGGCGAAGTTCTGCCCCAAGAAGTGGGACGTCCCCGCCTGCAGAGCCTTCCGATCTTGCATCATGGCTTCGATTGTATAGGTATTTACTGCGCCAGGAAATCTTTCTTGCGGGGTTTTTTCGCCTAAGATGACGGGCATTGCCAAGTATTCATGCGCAAAGTCGGAATAGATTCTGTGCATCCGCTTTGCCTCAACTTCCGCCTCTTCTCTTGAGGCATGCGCAGTATGACCTTCCTGCCATAAAAATTCAGTTGTCCGAAGAAACATCCGGGTGCGCATTTCCCATCGGACGATATTCGCCCATTGGTTGATTAAGATTGGCAAATCGCGGTACGACTCCACCCACTTCGAAAAGCTGTGACCGATGATCATTTCGGAGGTCGGGCGGACGATGAGCGGCTCTTCGAGTTCTCCCGCTGGAACCAGATTGCCGCCCTCGCCCTTCTCAAGGCGATGGTGGGTCACAACCGCGCACTCTTTTGCAAAGCCTTCGACATGCTGCGCTTCTTTTTCCATGAAACTGAGCGGGATGAAGAGAGGAAAATAAGCGTTCTGGTGCCCCGTCTCTTTGAATTTCTTGTCCAATACCCTCTGGATATTTTCCCAAATTGCGTAACCCCAGGGTTTGATGACCATACAACCGCGGACGGGCGAATGCTCGGATAGGTCTGCGACCTTTAGCACCCCTTGGTACCATTCAGGATAGTTTTCTTCGCGCGTGGGAGTAACTGCCGTCTTTTGTTTTGCCATAGTGGCAGTCATTATAGCTTCTTAGGGGCACTTTCGCAAGAGTTCGTCGTAAAATTCTTCAAGATCTTTGAGGTGAAGAGAAACAATTTTTTTTAGAATATTCGGATCGATGGCTTGGTAATCATGTACGGCAATATTGCGAAATCCCACCATTTTTTGCATTTTAGCGCTGACATCGCGCTGAATATAATAATTGCGCTCGAGAATTTGAATAACATCTTTGATTGACTGCGGCGTCCCAAGACATTCACAAGACACGACATAAGAAGCCATATCAATAATCAACTGAACAGCTCTTTGTAAGTTTAATGTTACAATATCCTGCACATCAATATTTTCTAAACGATTTACATTCTCTTTAACAGTATCATGAATTCGCTTTAGACAATTTTGAACGCTATTCGTTTTTTCAATCAGGACGTCACGATCTATCATAGTATTTCCGTTTGAGAATGTTTTTTTCCATAGGAGCTCGCAACTCTTTGAGTTCAACGTAATCTACAAATAACCGCATTTGATAATGAGCATACTCACGAGGATCATTAACCGTTAACACCTTTCCATTCTTATACACTTGCATACCAATAATAGGAGACGCCGTATTTAAACAAACGAGGTCTACGTCTTTATTCAGCAAAGCGCTCAAATCTTCTCGCCGCGCAATCAATTGATCCACATCGGGAACATGATCTCGCTTCCAAAGAATACCGACATCGACATCACTCTGGGGAGTTTCAGCCTTCCGCGCAAAAGAACCAAATAATGTAACAGAAATAATCTGAGAATCTCGCTTAAAATAATCGAGAATGGTTTTTTCTATATCTTCCATACCACAAGTATTAGCATCTTTGCTGAAACTTCTCCAATAAAAATTCCCGCAATTTCCCCCGAGCCTCTTGCAAGAGCGCCGGAGTCCATAACCGGCCCAGCGGTGCGAAGGTGTATGTCTCCATCGCCCGAGTCACTTCTTCTTGCGAATAAAGAACGCTTTTTAAAAGAGCCA
>CAZFWE010000078.1:0-7163 GCA_964522685.1 uncultured bacterium
GTTGCCGAGGATGAAATCGGTATCTGTTTTTTGTCGTTTGGTCGTAAGAAACGCGACCAAAAGAAGAAAGGCGAAATAGGTGACGAAGGTGACTAGCTCCAAAACCATCGTCTCTTTAGCAATTGGTATGTTCATTCTATAAATATTTACCATTCTCAGCTAAATCTCGTCCAAGGATTTTTAAGGAGAATTTGCCTTATCTGATCCGTAGAGCAGGCCGGCTTTGGCCAGATTGCTGCGGATGTTTGGGAAATATCCTTCAATGTAGCGGATGATTTCTTCGACTGTTTTTCGTTTGGAGTTTTGCCCCACGGGGCATTGACAAGTAATCCGGGCGAATCCATATTGCTTCGAAAAAGTCCGTATCGACTCTTCGCCGATGTAGATCAAAGGACGGATGATTATTATTCCGAACGCCTGCATCTTTACTTTTGGTAAATTTGCGGCGAATTCCGCTTTGTGGAGCAAGTTTAAAAAAAGCGTCTGTGCGCTGTCGTCTCTATGGTGGCCGAAAGCGATTGTTGTCGCGCCCACTTCTTTGGCGGCATTGAAAATCAGCTTGCGCCGCTCGCGAGAGCAGCTATAGCATTCCAGATCTTCCCGTTTTTGCTGCGAGGTGCAAGAAATGAAGTTCACTCCCATTTCTCGGCAGATCGCTTTTAAAAAATCTGCTTGAACCCCGGCTCCGCAGCTAAATTCTCCATCGACATGGATGGCGTGGATTTCAAACATTGGGAAGCCCCTACCTCGGAGGGCGTGGAGCAAAAAAAGGAGGGTCAGGGAGTCTTTTCCTCCGCTTAGAGCGACCGCTACTTTTGTAACCTCTTGATCTAGAAGGTCAAAGTCGTAGATGGCCTTTCTAACGCAGCTTTCCAGCTCTTTGCCGAGGGTGGTCCAGGGGGGCCTGGCGATGGGAAGTTTCAAGTCGATGAGTTGGTCCATAGAGCTGGCCAGTTTACCTGCTATCCCACCCCTTCGTCAATCCTCAATAGACTTTTTGACTCCTTTCTGTTATAATAGATCCCATTAAACAACAAATTGACAGGCTATGAAGAAAATTGGACGAAACGACCCCTGCCACTGTGGGTCTTTAAAAAAATTCAAGAAATGCTGTGAGAGCAAGATGATCGGCGGTCGCTATATGGCAACGAAGATCGATGCGGTTGCAGCTCCTCAGTTGGCGAGGGCGACAGGTTTAGTTGGGCTTTTTAACCGGCAAGTTTCAGCGATTGCAAAGCCATCGGCTGAGCTCAAGCCGATTCGGGCAACTGGGCCATCGGTTCCAGCTGCGCCTTCCATGCCAATCGCATTGGAATCATCTCCTTCCGAACCATCTGCAGCAACAGAAAAGGTTGAGTAGAAAGAGATTCTTTGTTAATCTATCTCCTTTTGCTGGAGTAGCTCAATTGGTAGAGCGCCCGACTTGTAATCGGATGGTTGAGGGTTCAATTCCTTTCTCCAGCAATCTTATCCCATTTTCTCATTTGGGGGTGTCGCATAGTGGCAATTGCAAGGGACTGTAAATCCCTCAGCTTCGGCTTTCGGCGGTTCGAGTCCGCCCGCCCCCAATAAAAAAAGACAAAAAAGACCTCCTAATTGCGAGGTCTTTTTTTTATTGGGGGCGGAGCACGCCAACAATTTGGCGTGCGTGCGGACTCGAAGTGAAAAGCGATGTTTTTGCGTTTTGCAAAAAACCGCTTGAACCGGCTTTCGGGACGGGACGGGCGTTTCGCCCGCCCCCATCCTTTTGGACACTTCTTATAGTCCACTAGAGTAGTAAATGGCTCACAAGTGTCTATAGATAGGTTTTTACCATCTAATTTCAGGCTCTGAAACACAAAATTCAAAAGCTGGCGTTTTTCGTCCACTTCAGAATTCTCAAAAAAGAAAGGCCTTCTGCTGCTGCCAACGTCTTGATGTAGGTATGTTGATCAGTAGGGACGTCGATGGTTAATCGAATGGACTCAGGCTTTGAACGGGTGCTCATTTTCTTGCTCCTTGTTAACCTTTATCTGAGAACAAACTTCTTTTGAGGATCAAAAGCATGGGTAGATATTTCAGAGATAAACCTCTCTTCGACCATTTTCTTGAGCCGAACTCTTGCTGAGCGATCTGTGATTTTCCAAAAGGCTGCCGCATCTTTTGGAGTGATTTCCTTTCGTTTTGTAATTAGGTCAATTAGGTCTTTTCTCCATCCACGAATAACGAGCGCTGTTTCTCTCCGATTAAACAAGGTGACACGAAAAAAATGGCCTAGTTCTTCAAAGCGGGGAATGGCTATCCCCGATTTTTGGGATTGAGAGATCATTCTTTTCAAACCCGATCCCCACAACTCGATCAATTCAAGTTCGCGAAAGCAACGGCCAATAACTCTATTCCTCAATTGAGAGACTCCTTGGAGAGCGTCTTCCATATTAAGACCGAAAGGAAGAGCTCCTGGATTTGTGATCTCGATCCGGTCATCAAAGATAGCTATTTGGGTTTGGCTTCCAGCAGCGCTATAGTCAGTGTGGATTAAAGCATTGGTCACGGCTTCTTTCACTACAAGGGGCGGGTATTCTGCAATATTCTTCCGGACCGATGGGGTAATCTCAGCTCCCAGCTTAGTATTGCGTTGAACAAAAGCTATGATTTTATCCAAAGCCAATGGGAGATAGTCATCAACATCTTGATGGTCCAAAACTTCGTCTTTGGTGATCCCCAAAAAACGAACGCAGCGAATGATTGCATGAGGAAAAACTTCTTTTCGATTTTTGCCAAATAGTAGGATAGCCCCTTTGCTTGGGATCGATTTAGACTGTTTTTTCAAGTACATATGAAGAGAGAAGGCTGTGGATGCTTCGAATTTCTTGCCCACTTTCTTAAAGAACGCCTTTATGGCATCGAGGTCAAGATCTTGAATCGAGCAACTAGTAGCCGGAATCTCATCGAAGCATTCATTCTCTCTCAATCGCTCCAATTCTGCCAATATTACTGCGTCTGCCAGTCGGTTGGTAGATCCGAGCCGAATGTAGGTGCCCTTTTTCAATCCTTTGGACTTGGCATAATAGGGGCCTACACTATGGGGGGACTTGGATGAGCAAGAATTCTTTGTTTCTCCAAGAGACTACATGAATGTCGGGGTTAAAAAGAGGCTCTATGGAATCCGCAATAGCATTTGCCAGCCGCATTTCTTCTTCGACGGGATCTTCCAACCCAACGATCTCTTTCGTCTTGTCTTTGATCCCAATCACCACCTTTCCGCCAGCCGTATTTGCAAAAGCGATGATCGTGTGGATAATTCTGTCTAGGCTTTTGGTGTTCTCTTTGAACTCTAGGGTTTTCCCTTCTTCTTGCTGAAGCAACTCTTCTATCATAGCCTTTTCTCAAAATTGATACCCGGAAGATAACCCGGAAGCTACCCGGAAGTCAAGAGCTTCCGGGTTTACCCTGCTTTTTTGGAGATGATTGCTCCTTGGTCACTAAGAAAATTAAACCTTTTTAAGGTTCTTGATTAGTCTTAACATTATTAACTTTAGGCTTTTATATATTATAAAGGAATTTCTTTGATGCATTTGTAGAAGGTGGCCAAAGGGAAATAGTCAGCTAACTTGAACCTATCTTAAAAATCTAAATAATTTCTTTACGCAACAAGGGTATGTTGTTCTGCCCGGCAATTGAGCGAGGTAAAAATGGCACAGTTCACAGGGTTAACCGAGTCAACCATCGAAGGTTTGCTGGCCTGTTGTTTCGACGATTCGTGTCAATATGATCAACGATATGTTCTGAGGTTGGTGGTTCACCATGGAATGCGGTTGTCACGATTCTAGGGATACGAACCGAGCCAATGTACATGTAATCGTTCTGGCTATTTGGCTTACCAAAAGTCCATTGGTTGTCGGCTGAACGCAAGCGCTTGCCTGATCGGGAATGACGTAATACTGCACCGTTATCACGAACTGAATATCGTTCTTCACCATAAATACAAGTCATCTCCCGGAGGAAGTCATGTAAGCGAATTTCTGTCATATAGTCCTTGTTATTTGCTTAAGTGCCGTCCCACTTCACGTGCAAGTCTGTTACCGATCTGAGCGGAGATTGTGTCAGCAAGCTTCTCTGCGAACCATTCTGGGCGATCATATTCACGGCCAATACTTGCCAAGCTCATAGTGGTCGCCTGAGAGCGAGGAATGTCATTCTGACTTGCTAGAGATCGTCCGACAAAGCGTAGCGCCTCCATTAAGGCAGCAGCCTGTTCGGCATCATTACAACTTGATAGCTTCAATGCAGAAATTACATGAGTTGCTAAAGCTCGTGCGTTCTCGATTGCAAAATCACTTTCGCGTAACTTGGCCGGATCAAATGGGGTCGAATCCCACTGAGCATCAACATCAAGTGTGAGCTGATCGGAACCACAAAGAAAATCTTTGCGAAGTTGATCAAGTGTTTGTTCTGCTCGTTCGTAATCTTTATCAGCCCAACTAGTCAAGTTCTCATCATCGGTCATAGAGTTAAAAAGACTTGGAAAGAGTAAGGGCTACTTCGTTGGAGAGATAGTCCGGACCGAATTCTCCATCATAGGAAAGTGCGAGGCCCCAAGGAGCGGAGGCACCCATTGCGGCAAAGAGTTCAAAGCCGAAAGAGCCGAGATTCAGGTCTTGATTGAGAGCTATAACGGACAGGGTAGCTGGGATCCCGGTTAAAAATGTAGTCACGTGGTTTCCATAGGGCTTTTCATAGATGTAGCTAGCTTTTTCTTGGATAAATAAGGTCCAAGAAGAAAAAGTGATGGCTTCAATAAATTTGAGACCTGCTTCAGTGCGCAAGAGCGAGCTTAACTTAGAATTTTGTGTTGCATTGAAAGGAGCTGCGCCTGTTTCGGTGTAACCGCGCTGCCAATTAAAGGCATAGTCGAAGGAAGCAAATGGGAGAATATCTCCCCATTTTTGAGAAATTTCATAACCTATTTCCAAATGAGGCGCAAGCTGCCAAGAGGAGAGGTTAGCGTGAGCGTTTGCTGAAAATCCAGAAAATGAGATGTGGCGGGTGTTCGAATCGGCATTATAAACGCCAAGAATAGCCGGTTCGCAATAAAAGGAATGACACGAGAAATTACTGTAAAGAGAGATAAAGCCCGAATTGATGGTTGAATGACCGGCATTGTCATCGTCTGCGAGATGAGTATGAAGATATCCAAGAGAAAATCCGACAACATTTGACGAGGGAGTACAGTAATCAAATCCAATGCGTAGAGCTCCAGAATTAAAATCGAACGAGGGATTCTGATGAAAGGCAGATGCATGGGAGAAATCAGTAAATCCAGCGATCCATGTAGAATAAGAACAGTTTTTTCGAGGAGTCGTTGCAATGTTGCCTGAGGCATCGGCCATAAGCGCTGCAAGAAATTTATTGTCTGGGGAGAGTTTGTCAATGGATCTGAGCGCGTCGAGATGAGAGCTTGTCAGTCGGAAAATAGAGAAAACATTTTGGTTATTCGCAAATCCAACGAAGGCATTTCGTGCAGGTGAGATGCTGTTTAAAGCATCAGATAGAGCGTCAACTCCTAGATTATTAAGAAGATCAAGCGTAGACATAGGAGCGTATTTATTGAGATAGTTTGCAACTGCCAGAGCATTACCAGAAAGAGGAATTGTACTATATTGAAGAAGGAGGGCTGTATCTGTCTGTTCAAGGTCAATTTGAAAGCCGAGAAAATTGTGAATATGCGTCGTTGCGAATGCGCCACTAAATCCCCCTGTCGTTTGGATGATGGTGTATTGGCCATTGGGTGAGTATGAGCCCGCATCTTGGACGATCTCAAGCGTTCCGCCAAGTTGCACCGAGCCATTTACATTGAGCAAAGTAGATGCAGCTTCATTGAATTCGACCCTATACAGAGAAGTACTCATAAGAGTAACAGGACCAGAAGAAATTGTTCCGATAGAATTTCCCGGCGCTAAAATTCCTGAACTAACAAGATTACCCGATACAGTTGCATTACCGGAAAGCGTGCCTCCAGCTCCAACGATAACCATCCCTATTACGCTTCCATTTAAATTGAGAATACCTTCATTAATAGTCGTAGTCCCTGAATAAGTATTCGCTCCATTAAGTTTTAAAGTGCCTCCTCCAATCTTTTGAAGTCCTCCGCTTGTGTTCGGCCCGCTAGTTTGATCTCCCTCAATAGGGGTGGCAATAGTCAAAGTATTGCTTAGATTAAAAGTGATAGAACCTTGCTCACGCACAAAAATATCATAGCCCATAGCAGTTCCATCACCGGCTAGAATATACCCGGGATCACTTGCGCCAGTTGAAGAGCCTCCGACTCCAGCAATAGCGCTGTTGTCTGAAATTTGGAGAGCATTTTCGACAATTAAGTTGGCATTACTCTGAACGAAAACAGCTCCCCCTAGTCCCGAACCGCCACCGCCTCCCCCGTTACCGCTAGGATCTGATCCTCCGTTGCCTCCGCCGGCATTGAAACTACCGCCACCTATACCTCCAATCGTTGCTCCTCCTCCGCCAGCTCCAAATCCTCCCTCTCCTCCAGAACCGGTTAAGCCACCACCGCCACCCCCTCCTCCGAGCATTCCTCCCATTCCACCTGAAAAATTAGTACCACCGCCTCCTCCCCCGGCTCCAACACCAGATCCTCCGGGAGAATTAGACTCTAATGAACTTCCACCTCCTCCTCCGGCTCCAAATAAAAAATCGGCCCCAATTCCATTGCCGCCATTTCCGGGTATTCCGCTTGATCCAGTTCCAGTCGCTGCAATACCATCTTCACTGTCTCCTGCACCGCCGCCGCCATTGCCACCAGATTGAGCTCCCCCTTGAAATGTGCCGGTTGGGCTTGCGTTTCCGCCGGTGCCACCCGTCACTATTGAATTAAAACCAGCGCCGCCGCCGCCGCCGCCGAAATAAACGCCATCGCTACCATTTTTTGATGAGGTTGATCCTCCATTTCCTCCATTACTATGACCTCCACCTCCTCCTCCTGTTGAAACAATATTCAAACAATTTCCCCCAGTTCCCCCTCCAAATCCACCACCACCGCCACCACCTGCATTTCCATTATTATTTGCAGCGCCTCCATCACCACCTTGAGCAATATTATTGGACAGAGAGGAAGCTGTTAAAGTTACTGTTGTATCTCCATGAATATAAAGGGCGCCTCCACCCCC
>CAZFWE010000079.1:0-7137 GCA_964522685.1 uncultured bacterium
AGCGATTGGGTGGAGCGTAAATAAAACCGCATGAAGCCACTGCTCTAAAGCGGGGAAATGTTTTTTGTGGACAAATTCGTCTTTAGTGACAAAGAGGCTCGAAAAAATAGCGAGGGCTATATAAACAACAAGCGCCGTTTTCGAAAAAGGAACCCAGATGACAAATGCCATGCAAAGCAAAACGGTCAGGGTGTCGAGGGGATGGCCGAGCCGTTCCCACTTTGGAAGGCCCCGCTTGACATGAAAAACGGCTTCGTCAAAGAAAATTGCCAACGCCTGCAAAATAAAAGGAACTAAAGCTAACCGCCACATTGGACCTCCAAAATCGCGCCGCAAATACTCAGGCCAGGCCCAAAGGCAAGGCTGACGACTGGGGTCGGTTCAGAAGCTTGCTCCAAAATCTCCTTCCAAATATGTGGCAAGGTCGCGGAAGACATATTGCCAAATTGTTCGAGGACTTGAACGCTGTATTTCATTTGGGTATCTGCAAGCTCTAGAAGTTCTTGGACATAGACCAAGATTTTAGGTCCGCCCGGATGAATGGCAAAAACTGCTTTTTTACAAAGCTCTTCAGCAGACCATTTTCCATTCTTGGCGAGCCTTTCTAAGAATCCCTTGAGCGTCCTTGTGATCAGAACGGGGACTTCTTTGGAAAGCGACATCGCAAATCCCCAATTGATCACATCCCAGCTCATCGCTTCGATTGAACCGGGGATAATTTCCTCGCAAATCGAATAAAGAGATAATCGAGATTTCTCTTTATCATTGCCCATGCTATATTTTACGTACCCATCTGCAAAAAGGCTTTGAGAAACAAGCTGATCGGAGGTGTGAAGGGAAGGATTCGCGTGGATAGAGCAAATTTCGGTGTGTACGATATCAGCTCTTTTTTTTTGTGGCTGAGCCAGCAAAAAGCCCTGCGCCATGCGAATTGCGGGGATCGAACCGTAGCATCCCATATGATAGGCATGGGTCACGGTCGTTTTTTGCCCCCAGTTGCGCTTTGAAACAAGCTTTTGCGCGCCGCTGGGAGCGACATAACCAGTGCAAGTGACGTGGATGAGATCATCGGGAGGGTTTTCTTCCGTTGGATAGAATTCCTCGAACACCTGAGTTGTGTGTTTAGCATAAAGAGAAACACGGACATCGAGGTTGAGGCCGGCGGGATTTTCAAGAAGGCGGAAAATCTCCATCCGGTTCCAGTCGCGGTGCAAATAATCCGAGGTGACGTGCCCCCGTTTTGCAATGGAGCCTGGCTTGCAGCCGACCCGGCTAAGGCGCTCTTCGATTTCAGTCCCATCCGATGCCTGGTGCGCAGCGATGAGCCAATCGAAGGTGTCTTGCTGGGAGGTCTCATACGGAGGGCGAATCGAGTGAAAATCAAATAAGTCCATGTGCTACTGCCAATTTTTTATGGCTCATTTTGCAAATAAATAGCAAATAGTGCAATGAGAAGAAATTATGAGAAGATTATTTTGGCTGATCGTTTTAGTAGGCGCGTACCTTTGGGTTCTTACCTCAGGGCACGACCAGTTTGTCTTTGAAAGAGGAAAAGCTATCTATTCAAACATTGCAAAATGGATTGAAGATGCGGACGCCGATTTCCAGCTTAAAAACGTTAAATCCAAGAAAAAATCCCGCCGCTGGGATTAGAAATCAAACTTCGCTGCTCCCCGGGAGCTATCAAAACATGTGGCGGAAAGAGCTTCCACTTTTCACTTGTGTATAAAATTTTCTATTATGGTATGAATTTATCCCAGGATTTTTAATCTGCAACTTTTTGCTAAGAATTCTGAGATCCGTGAACCTTATGGAAAATTGGAGCTTCAATGAAAAAACCGTTGATTGTAAAATGTGTTCTTTTAAGCTTTGTAGTTTTTAGTTTTATTTTATTTACTTCATTTCTTTATGCAAACAAAGATCAAAATGCAGTCGAAAATATTATTCGGCGAGCCTACACTGCAATTGCTCAAATTGAAGAAGGGAAGATTTTCTTTAATCCGGAAAAACTCTACGTCAAGCAAGGAGTAACCTACGTTGAAGACATCGATGGAGCAGGGTTTGCTATTCCAATATCCTTTTCTTCCGAAGGCCGTCCATACATGCAAGTGAGTGAATCCATTATTTTCAACTCATGGATATGCGGCTGTGGCGCTTGGAATCACAAGTGGGACTATCCCACACACTGTTGGAGTTGCCACAACCCTCGCTAGCTTTGTGTCAAGAGGGCGAGAGTCACTTCAAGGCTATTTCTGAGGAAATAGGTCCAACGGACGATTTTATGCGCTTTTTGATAGTGCTTTTTAAGTTGTTGGGTTTCTTCTGTGGTAGGATCGCAAGCAAAGTTGGGAGAGAGCAAAGCCCCGAGCCAGGGCCATGTCCCGAGCAAGGGCCATTCGTTGCTAAACATCTGCAGTGGATATTCTCTTGACCATTGATGCCTTGTCTTGGAGCGAGAGACCCCTCCTTGATGCTGTTCATAAAGATAAGCGTTATTTCTTCCAAACCCCAACAGAATCCCGACCAAACGAGTATGATCAATGATTCTATAAAAGTCGTCGTGCTCAGGATAGGTCAAGATCTTAAATACTTCCTCGCTCGTATGTGATTTCCCCAAAATTTCCTGAAAATCGTCCAAATGCTCTTCAATCGTGGTCATGCATAACTTAGAACAAATTAAGGCAATCTCTCTTCTCCCTTTCCCTTGAAAAGAATAGTTGATAAGAACGTGTTTTTTTCGTGGAAAAAAAGATTGGTATTTTTCCCAAATCAGATATCCTCGTTTTAACATTTGCTTTCTGGGGTTTTTAAAGGACTCCCGGCATCCGTCTAACAAGTCCTCCGTATCTTCAACGACGACATTGCATATGCTCATTGGTTTATAGCCGATTAATGTATAAGGATAATGATCCCACATAATAACCTGGCCGATAACGAAGGCAAGGTCTTGTCTTTCTTGTAGATTCAAGATCTTAAGTTTTTCGCGAACTATGAGCAGCTCCTTATGAGAAACAACGTTATACTGATTTCTTTCAAATACCACAAATGCCAAGCATCCGATCAATAACAAACCACAAATAAGCAATCCTATTCTAAATCTCATCAAAACACCTCATCTTCTGAGTCGAGAATAAGGATTGCTTCCAACCTCTTATATATCAAGCGGATTTAGCGGAAGATCATGGGGATTCCCATGGCGCACAAAAATGTCGTGAGAACAACGGATGCACGCGAGATGACGATCGAGATCTGCATTATTAACCCGACACCTCAATAGGTGACATCGACAATTGCTTATGGCTATGGGATTTCCTGATACATGTCATGATGTTTGGCGTACTCAGTACTCAGAGGTTCGTCAAGATACATGTCACGCAAAATTCCTATTTTAGAGGGATATAAAGCTTGGTAATGAGCTTCTCTGGATCTGTTTTGACGTACTCCATATTGAAATATTCGCAAAAAACCGCCCTCGATTCGTCGAAAGTCTCTTTGGAATTAGGTAGCCACTTCAAAAATATCCGATTGAACGCTTCTTCCAATCCAGCATAGGCACCATGATGCGTGAAAATGGCATATTTGCCTCCTTTCAACACCTGTTTCCCTACTTCACCCTTTTCTTTGCCATCATGGGGTGTGAGAATAGCAGCATCGTAGCGAAGTTTGTCTTCATTTGTTACTTGTGGATCGTCGTGGGAAATGCCAAAATAGCGCATTTTTGATCGATCCAAGTGATTTTCATTGATGAAGTTGATCATAGCTTGCCAAGCTGTCCAAGGAGATTGAGTATAATTTCCATATCTCCTGACGAAAAGTAGGTGCAGGTCAGGCAGGGATTTTTCGATTTTATTTGGTTTGATCATGGGTAACTCCTTAATTTTTTGAGTCATTGTGTTTACAGCAGCATATAGAGATCGGTAGCTTCTAGGCGTTGAACCCATAAACTGCTTGAAAGCCTTTGTAAAAGCCGACGGAGTCTCAAAGCTTGCGTCCAATGCAATCGTAGTAACTGGCTGCTCTGTATAGAGCAATTTTCCAGCTGCCGTTTGCATTCTCAAGCGTTTAACATAACTGTGAACTGTCTCTCCGACGATTGCTTGAAAAATACGATGGAAATGAAAGGGAGAATAACAGGCAATTTTGGCCAGATTCTCCAGAGTGAGACCTTCATCGATGTTTCCCTCGATGTAGATCAACACTTTCAGTGTTCGTTTCACGTATTCTTCTTCTTGATCCATGTTTGGCGGCTTCTTACTTTAGCTTTTACCCATAAAAGTACACTCTTCAGGAAAATGAAAACTTTTCCATTTTTGCGATTTTATTAATTCAAGTGATGTAACTTAAAATTTTATTTGCAACGCTATGATTATCAATAGACTAATGATATCATGACTCGCTTTTTCTATGAGCTGTGAAAAAAGCATTGACTCTCATGTATACGTGATTCCTTATTTCGTATCAGACCGATGTAATCCAAGTTTCTGTGCCATCCTTGTTTAAAAGTAGGTAAGGTTGATACCATTTGTTTTTTCTCTACGAATGAGGAAATTTTACAATGCTTTCCCGATTTCTTTTTTGTTTGTTGTGTGTAACTTATAGCTTTTGTGTGTCAGGCAATGATATGAATGGAAAAATTAAACAAATTCTCGTCGTTCAAGAAACTCGAGAAGGAGAAGGTAGAGTTGCTTTAACACCAAGCGCAATTGCGTTGCTGCCTTCAGAAAGAAACTATCAAATATGGATTGAGTCAGGGGCTGGATTGAAGGTAGGATTCACCGATTCTGATTACATCAACGCAGGCGCTGAAATTTTTTCTCTATCCAATGGGATTCCTCCAGATACGTTGGTCTTAAGAGTCAAGCGTCCCACTGAAAACAGAAAACAGCTGGAAAATGAGCTCTTTCAACCCAATACCTATATGATCGGCTTTCTTGATCCCTTGGCTGACGGCGATCACGTAAAGGAGTGGCAATCATGCGGCATTCATACCTTTTCAGTGGACTGCTTTAAAAGTCTCTCCCCAGATGATCCTAAAAACATGCAAGCCGCTATGAGTTGGATTGCTGGTAAATTGGCATGTCAAGATGGGATTCGTCGTTACAATGGAAATGATCCTAACAAACTAACAGTTATTGGTACGGGGCCTGCAGCTTTGAGTGCTGTTTTGGAAGCAAGAAAATACACTGTACCGGTAGAAGTATTTGGAAAGCAAGAACGTTATCGCGCTAAGTTTGAGGAAGCAGGAGCTGTTTATCATGTTTTCCCAGAGATGGTTAATCAAGCCCAATTCCTGCGCCCTTATCTGAAAGAAACGACGATTGTAATCACCGCTCCTAGAACAGCGGGGGTAAGGCCTCCTCTCTTAATTGATGAAGAAAATCTAGCCATCTTGCCAAAGGGAGCAGTTGTCATCGATCTGACTGTAAATGAGGGAGCTAGTGTCGCTAAAGCTAAAAGTGATCAGGTTGTTATTTCAAACGGCGTTATGATTGTCCATGTTTCTGGCTACCCAAAAACAGAACCTCAGGTTGCCAGCGAGGCTTATGCAAAATGTATGGTGCATCTGCTGGCAGAGGTTCTGTCCTCAGAGGGGGGAAATTCGGCTGGATCATGAATTGATGCAAGAATGTTGGATAACGCGCAATGGAGAACGCAATCCCAGGATTTGAGGGAAACTTCTATGGAGTATATCAAAAAAGAAAATGTGATTAAACACACACATTCTTCAGATTGTATTGTTTACGAATACCCTATGCAGAATGCAGCAATGAACTTCGATCTGGCTTTGCCTCGCTATCGTTGATTTATCTCACCCGTTGGGGTGTCGGGTTAATACCTCATCGACCGAATACCGCCAATCCCTAGAAAAGGCCCGCTACAAGCCCCTGGGAGTAAGTAAAATAACGATTAATTCAACAGGTTTGAGTAAAAAATTTAATTGACATCAAGTCAGGTTGAATTTAATGGAAATTTCAGGTATCATTTATGATAAGATTAATTTTACGTGAATTATGGTAAATAAAACCGATTTTTCAGCCCCAATGCAAGCCCCTGGAATCGACCCTCTTCTCCAAGAACTACTCTCAAAGTACCCGATGCAGGTATTCGCTACTCTAGCGAAAATGGGTACTGCTGATTTTGCTTTGCCTTCGAAGATCGCATCTGAACTCCTTTCCCAAAAACCCTTTGAAGGGGCATCAAAGCTCAAACATCTAGTGACTTTATTGCCATCGTTGAAACATCTTTCTCCTGAAGCCATAAAGATGTTGGAAGCTGGAGGAAAATCGGAACTATCTCAACACCCTTTCAAAGAATCTTCCAAGGGGCATCCTCTGGAACGGTTCAAGAAGCTTTCCAAGGAAAGCTCCCCTGAGCTATTCAACGACTCTTCCAAGAGACGTTCTCCGGAATCATTCAAAGAATTTTCCAAACAGCAGGCCCGAGAGTTATCGCCAGAACTGTCGAAAGCGTCTTCTAAGGGGCGAGAAAATCTAGTGAGCGCGGATAAGCCAGGTTCCGGAAAACAGGTTCTCGAAAAGGCGGACCTTGCCTCTTTAGCAAAAGGGGAGAATCCTCAAAGAGGGAATGGAGCCTCGCCAAAGCCGCTTCTTCAAGGGCCCAGATTAGGAGAAAATCCAACGATTGCGCTTGGGTTGCCGGCAATGCTAACTACGATTAAGGAAGTTCTCACTATCTTGTCCTATTTCACGAATCAAGCCAATATGAATACGTTAAAACCAGAATCTCTCGATGCAATCCAGAAAGCCATGGGGCCATTGATCGATCAGCTTGTTCAGCCAGTTCAAACATCTGCAAGAGGGGAATTTGAATCGCAAAATCGGGAAATTAGAGAGCAAGCAAGCCCTGAAAAAATCCTTCTAAAAGAGAAAAATCTTCCACTTCCTTCCGATGTTCGTCAGAAACCGGAAAAAGCCCTGAACGAACATACGATTGAACGGACGCCGAACAATCCAGATCGTCTCGATCGGGCAGATTATAGGGCTTCCTCTACCTCAGCTTCCCGCTCTCAGGAATCGGGAGTTACAAAATCGAATCAACTTCAATCGCCTATGATCAATCCAAAAATCGGCGAAACCGAAGCAAAGCCCACTTCTATTCCGGTTGCCCCAGAGCGAA